>JAOZLQ010000146.1 GCA_029934755.1 Desulfuromusa sp.
CCTTTGCTCTGGTAACCCTGTTCCAGACCCTTCTTGGTAATAACCTGCAAATGGGTATGATAAAACCAGTTTCCATTTTCATGGAAATCACCAATCCGGGCAAATTCATCACCGGCATCGTACTGACTCCCTGCACTGGGGAGACTTTTTTGCTGCAAATGTCCATAGAAGCTGTAGAAGGTATCAAATGCGAGGCTCTCATGCCGCAGCAATACGTAACCACCGTAATTTCCTTCACCTGCTTCGTAACCACTCTCCGCAACCGTTGCCACCAACGGCGCGCAAAGTGGCGTTTCGAGAGGAACGATAATATCAAGTCCCAAGTGATAAAAGCGTTGTTCTCTGACCATCTGCGGGCAGTCAGAGAGAACTTTCTGCCGATTCTCCAAGTAGGATGAGACTCCCCAACTGCACTTGCCTTCAGCCATCAGTCGATCGATACGACACTGAAATTCACGCTGATCTCTGACCTCCATTCCCTCAAAAATCGGACTGTGATCAGACATGTCGACGACCAGTGGCGCTCCCTGTAAGTTTTTGAAAAGGGGTGCAATCTCGACAGTACTATCGTATTGAATATAGGGGTAGCGCATCTACTTATGACACCTCAAAGTGGTTGGTTTTAACCAGCCCGGGAATTTCAACCACCGGCCTGTCATCGTCAAACTCAAGTTCATGATCAAAAGCAAAATACTGGTTCATGTTGTGATAATAGGTCTTGTCGTAGCAATCGAGGCGAATCTTGACCCTACCTTCGATCTGTCGGAAAGATGATGTCAGCGCGAAATCAACTTCGCCAAATTCGGTGTTAATCATATAGCGGGGAATCTCCCGACCACTCCCCTCTCTTCTGACTGTCGTTGCGATATCTGTCACATCATAGGTATCGATAGGATAGTAACCGTTCCACTCTTTCTGAATCGGCAGGCCGGCGATATAAAGATGATGAAATTCGATACCTGCTTTACGCAACGTATTGGCAAGCTGATGAATTTCCTGGTCGGAATCGTTCACCCCACCTAGCAGCGGCACATTACAATAGACAGCAATCCCCTCATTGTTGAGTCGGGTGACCAGTTTTTGGTGTTCCGGGGTCACTTCATCGCTGCGGATAAACCACGTCTCGATTTCCAATCGCAGTGGGTTGATAATCCGTAACTTGTTCATATCGCCAAGGGTGTTGATAGCACTCCGGGTAAAAAGCTCCGGCGAGCGGTTGAATTTCATGCTCCGCAGCCTGACAGCGTTGACATGGGGAATCGCTTCAAGCTTGAAAACCGCGTCACGAATGAAACCGAGGCCATCGATGGCATCCTCTTCCGCAGAGATCACCACATCGGTAATCGTGGGATTATTCCTGATATAGTTGAATGCTTCATCTCCGGCAGAAAAACTGATCTCCACACGCGTCTTGTGTGAACGACAGAGGTAGCGCAGCCCGGTATCGACAACGGAGTACGCTGTCTGTCGCTGCTCTACTAACTGTTGTTGCAGCTTTTCGACATCCTCCTCCCGTGCCAGCTGATGCTTTTTAGTGACCCGTGGGGGACGCTCTCCGATCAGGTAGGGCTCATGTCCAATTTCAGCGAGATACTGAATGTCGATGGTTCCCTCTTTATTGATGCGCACATTATCCAGACCATCTCCCAGCGGGGCGAAACGTTTGAAAAATTCGGGAGTATAGGGAGTTCTGATCCAGATAAAATTCTCATTCCCCTGCACCCTTTCAACCGCCCAACCGCTGCTGAACCAATCGATTTTTCCAATCGGAGTTGCGGTACAGATACGTGGCATGGCGCGATCCGAAAGGTTGGCGCGCAGATAGTCACCCATATTGATGCCGTAGGAAAGCGGTTTCCAGTAGACGCTATTTCCTTTGATTGGACTGCAGGGGATATAGATATAGTGGATTTCGGCACCGGCACCGCGAAGACGGCTGAAGAGTTCAACCAGTTCGGGTCCGGCATCGTTACAGTTGTTGAGAAACGGAGTCTGGATATAAACACCGATGCCGTTTTTAACCAGTTCTGAGATAATCTCCAGACTTTCGGGAGAGATCTCATCAGGATGGATGAAGTGAGTCGCCACTTCCATCCGCTTGCCGTGCTGCTGCAGCTCCATATTTTTAAAGAGAAAATACTTCAGATACTCTCCCTCGTTTTTCAGGAACATGTCGGGGTAGTAAGCGATGGAACGGGTAGCGAGGCGTAATGTTTCCACATGGTCGATTTTCATCAACCCATCGATGGTGGCAGCCATATTGGGACGGTTCATAAAGGGATCACCACCGGTAACGACGATCTCCTTGATCGCTGGAGATTTTTTCACCCGCGCGACCGCTTTCTTGACATCTTCGATATTCGGGTTAGGCTCATTACGCGAATCTTTATGCTTACGGAAACAGAAGCGACAATAGACCGGACACGCCATATTGAGGAGGAAAATAACCCGGTTATGATACATCTGCTCGAAGAGCCCTTCATGAAACTGACCAATCCAGGTATTGTCAAACCCAGTGGGGTTGAGCTCCTGGATAAAGGGCATGTACTGGTAAGCAACATCCTTGGAAACCATCAACTGACGAATGGTGTGGCGCGACAACCGTACCGGATAGAGATCGATAACTTTCTGGATATCCTCCTTTTGTTCCTCTGGAATATGGGCATTGGTGATTTCTTCAAGCTGCTCAGTACTTTTGACTGAAATGTAACCATTCCCGGGCAAAACCAATTCCAACAGGGCAACGAGGAGAGCATGCGGCATAATAACACCATGAACGACAATCGCTGTTCCCGTTCCCGTAGCAATCTGGTTGAAGATGTTACTGAAAAAACCTTCAGGGTCACCATCGTAACCCGTTATAAAAAGAAGATTCTCAAACTGCCGGCGCCCACTTTTTGCATCGATCCTCTCCCAAAAATCGGAATGGGCAAAGCGGCTGTACTGGTAGAGTTCCAGAAATTCGACGGTGCAGGTTTCCAGAGCCTTCAGATTGAGGGAAACTCTTTGCAGCGAATTTTTGAAGAAAACGGTCAATAATGAATCGGGGCGCGCGCCCATCTGTGCTTCCATCTTCTGCCTCCAGAGCATAATTGTCGCGACAAACTTCTTTTAAAAAACCATACCCCCCCCCCAGCCTACAAAACGGAGGTCTCCGTCTTTACTCTTTTCTTATTGCAATTTCCAGCCCAAAACAGGGACTACCTATTTTTTCAATAAGCGGCAGTCAATCGGGTTGATTTTGACAAAAACGTCATCACCGCGCTTCAAAGGTGAACGGCGCACAAAACTGATAACATGCAGGGTCGAACCATTCTCAAGCTCAACGAAGTAGCTAACCTCGCCCCCCATATAACTGCGGTCAAGCACTTTGCCGAAAAGGTAATTCATCTCTTTTTCGCGCTCACGTTCAAAGCGCGGCTCCATCATCAACTTTTGCGCTCTGACCACCACCTCAGCCTTGGCACCAGCTTTGAACTTATCCGCTTCCACTGCTGTGGCGAGGAAGCGCTCACCGTCGTCAAGTTGTACCTGGATAAAATCGCCCTCTGTTCCTTTAACAGTCACCTGGAGAAAGTTGGGGTGACCAAGGAAATCGGCAACAAAGTGGTTTGTGAATTCATTATAGACCTCTTCCGGCGTTCCCTCCTGCTGCTTGATCCCATCTTTCATGACGATCACTTTATCCGACATGGAGAGCGCTTCCCGCTGATCGTGGGTGACAAAGATGGTCGTGACGCCGATTTTTTCCTGCAGGTTAGTGAGCTCACGGCGCATCTCCTCACGAAGATTTTCGTCAAGTGCCGAGAGCGGTTCATCCATCAACAACACATCGGGTTCAATAACAATCGCCCGTGCCATGGCAATCCGCTGCTGCTGACCACCTGAGAGTTGTGATGGCATCCGGTTTTCGACTCCTGGCAGACGAACCATCTCCAACGCATTCAGAACCTTTTCCCGTATCTCCTCCTTGACCACTTTGCGATATTTGAGTCCAAAAGCAACATTGTCAAAAATGGTTTTATGAGGAAACAGGGCGTAATTCTGAAAAATCATCCCAAGATTTCTTTTGTGGATCGGGACATCGTTGATCCGCTTGTCACCGATAAAGATGTCTCCCTCTGTCGGTGATTCCAACCCGGCAATCATCCGCAGTAAGGTCGTTTTACCACACCCCGAAGGTCCAAGCAGGGTCACCAGGGATCCTTCAGGGATATCAATATCAACATTGTTAACCGCAGTTACATCACCAAAACATTTTACAATCCCCCGGAATTTTACAAATGCGGGATCTTTCTCCTTAGTCAAAATGGCTTCTCCCATAAACTTGATGACGGTTTGTATTCGGTATTCGTAATTATTCAGCAGCACTGTGAGCAAACTAGGGGCAGCCCCAGGACTGTCCCTAGTTTGCTGCTACAGTTTTATGCTCCCGCCTTGACACGGTCCCATTTTTCACTCCACTCCAGTTGCTTGCTGTTCCAGTAGGCCGGATCGGCAAACAGGAAGCCTTCCAAGGTGCCGGTGGGATCGTAAGCCGGTAGCTTTTTGATCTCGTCGGGCATGGCGATTTTGGATGGATCGAGGCTTGGCGGGTAGCTCTGCCCCTTCGATACGGCGATAGCAGCATCAGGCTCAAGCATGAAGTTGAGCAGTTTCTGGGCAAGATCCATATCGCTGCCCTTGATAACATACATATACTCCATCCAGGAGTAGGTATTATTCGGAGCCAGGTAGCCAATGTTGTGGCCCTGCTGTTGCAGTGCGGCAACCCGACCTGACCAGGCAACGGTGGCATCGATTTCACCATTTGCCAACAGACTCATCAATTCGGAACCTGAGGCCCAGTACTTCTTCATCATACTGCGCTGCTCTTTCAGAGCATCCCAGACATCATCAGGACGGGTAATATTGTTAGGACTCTGGTCGGTATGCAGGGCTGCGTACCACATGTTGGTGCGGAAATCACCGCCCCAGGTTCCCAGTTTGCCCTTGAGATCTTTGTCCCACAGCAAGGATGCGCCCAATTTCTCGGCCTTGGCTTTGGAAATCTTATCGAGATTGTATGCGATACCGGTTTGGCCAACATCATAAGGAACAGCAGAAAGGTTACCGTCAGTGATATCTCTCAGTGTTTTGATCATGACCGGCATAACATTTTTCAAGTTGGGAATCTTGCTCTCATCCAGCACCGAGTTGAAGCCCAAATCCTTATAGCGCAGATAATCATAGACAGCACTCAGGTGAGCGATATTGAATTCACCACCAGGTGGGAAGGAGGCTTTAACCTGGGTCAAAAATGCGTCCATGCCGGTAAAGGTGGCATCGATAACCTTGGTACCAGTTGCTTTTGTGAAGGGCTCAAAGGCGAACTCCCTGAGGGCCTTGGAAGTGGTACCGCCCCAAGAGTGAACGGTAACCGACTTGCTGGCAAAGGCATTTTGCGCCATACCGAAGGGACTACCCACGATTCCAGCTGCTGCACCAGCAATGCCCAGATATTTGACAAAATCACGCCGCGATAGCTTACCAGCTTTGTAGCTTTCGTACACTTGATCCAAACTCTTCTCCATCTGATCTTTCATTTCAAACCTCCCTTAAAAAAGAAAAAGATACCTGCCTGATAAATTTTCTATCTAAAACCCCGGCAAGTGGATGAAAACTGGTTATCTACGACTATTTATTTCCCCTGGCAAAACGTCTGGCAACGTACCCGGCGATCAGTGGCAATGATATGGTCAGAACAATCATTACCGTGCCCAGTGC
>JAOZLQ010000028.1 GCA_029934755.1 Desulfuromusa sp.
GGCTGTTTGAGCCTTTTTATCGGGTGGCTGATGCGCGGGATCGTCAAAGTGGCGGGACCGGGATTGGGCTGGCGATTGCTGAACGGGCTGTCAAATTACACTCTGGAACAATCCTGGCGCACAATCTTTCCAGTGGTGGATTGTTGATCGAAATCACTTTACCGAATAAAAAATAGGAATATTTCAATCGATATTTTAGGGGGTTGCCCGGTTTTCTTCTTTCAGGTTATGATGTCCTGATAAATTAAGAAGGAGAAGTCGCATGGATTTGTTTTATTTGCTGGGAATTGTTGTTGTCTGGTACGCTCTGAATCGCTGGATTTTGCCACGGATGGGAATTCAGACATGAATTTCAGGTAGCTGTGAGCTTCCGCGTGACGGCAAGCAAAAAACTGACCTGGAAAATTCTGGAGTGAGTGAAGAGAAATAAAGATTTAAACAAAGGTCGCTTGAAAGAGTGGCCTTTGTTGTTGGTGGAGGTTCTATATTTCCTGAGTTATGCAAAAAATGATTCTAGGAGACTGTCGGACTATCCATGACCCGGCTACAAATCCGGCTGTTTGGCCCATATTTCAGCTCCTTTTCGACCAATAGCTACGGCTATTAATCTCAAACGAGCTAAAATCTGGTCTCAAACTTCCAAATTTTCGCTTCGGCCCGCATAGTCCGACAGCCTCCTAGGATAACTTATAAAAATGTCCAGCCCTGCAAATGAGCTGGGCTTTTGTGTTTTGTCTATGGAACATTTATAGAAAATCGGAATATTATTTTAGAATCTATAAGGATCAAAAATGACAGATAGCATCATGGCTAATCTATTTTCAGGTTCTACCCCATGGTTTCAATTATTGGGAACAACACCAGTGGAAATCATAGCCACCTTGAGTGCTGTTCTTGGTGTTGTTTTGATCGCCCGGCAAAATATCCTGGGTTGGCCACTGGGTATCCTCTGGGCGGCTATCTCCGCTTGGCTAGCTTTTACCCAGTGGCAACTGGTTTCTGATGGCATTCTCTACCTCGCCTATATTCCGATTCAGCTTTACTGTTGGACTGTCTGGGCGCGAGGTAGCAGCCTCCGTCAGGAAGACCCGTTTATTCCTGTCTGGATGGCGCATAAAAAACAACTTATTGTCATAATTGCTGCCTTACTCGGTATTGCTGGTTGGGCATTCGGTATTTCTGCACTGGCCACACAGGTGAGCTGGATTCCGGAGCCGACCCTCTTATGGCGAGATTCTACAACAACCGTGTTGAACTTTTTTGCACAGTTTCTCCAGGCACGTAAACGCATGGAAAACTGGGTTATCTGGCTGGTTGTTAATCTGCTTGGAATCCATATTTACTGGGTCAAAGGAGCTCCTATATATTCCATCCAATATGCCATTTTTCTTGTGCTTGGCATCTACGGCTGGGTACAGTGGCATAGATCTACCCGGTCGCAGATCTAACGGAGAAAAAGGATGCGGATTGTCATCACCGGCGCAGAATCATCAGGGAAAAGTAGTCTCACTCAATATCTGGGAGAAGTTTATAACCTGCCCTATGCGTTGGAATATGCCCGCTATGATCTTGAAGAGAATGGCCCGGAATATGATCTTGATCGGCTCAAGAAAATGAGTCGTTTACATCTGTGCTATCAACAGGAACAAGTCCCTATTTCTGCACCATACGGAATTTTTGACACAGATCTGATTAATTATAAAATCTGGGCAGAAGAGATTTTCGGCTGCTGTCCTGCAGAAGTCAACACCGGAATCGAACAGGAATCATCTCACGTATATTTGCTCTGCAAGCCAGATCTACCTTGGGAACCCGACCCTTTACGGGAAAATCCAAACGACTGCCAGCGACTTTACCAGCGCCATTTCGACGAAATTCTTCGGCTCAAACGTCCCTATGAGGTGATTGAAGGGCATGGCAAAGAACGAATGACTAATGCCGAAGCCGCCCTGTCCCGTTTTTTGAAATGATCGACAAAAGTATACTGAATTTTCTTTTTAGAGACGGCAGCAAATAGTTGTCCTGCCTATAAGTATGGTGAGAATAATCGGCAAAAAGAATCTCGTAAGCGCTGTGGTAATGTGCGGCTATCTACTTCTTCAAGAGTAATTTCATGGGACTGTTCACGAGAGTAATCGAAATGTTGCGTCAATTCTTCGACTGTTTCAGGATCAAAAACTTCCACGTTAAATTCGAAATTCAACCGTAAGCTGCGCGGATCTATATTGGCAGATCCGATCAAAGCATATTCATCATCAATCAATAGCAGTTTGCTGTGAGTGAAGGGGGGTGGTTGGAAATAGATATGGGTATTGTGCTCAAGTAATTCAAATAGTAAAGAGTTTGTTGCCCAGGCAACGTAAGGCAGGTTGTTCTGTTGTGGCAGAAGAATATCAACTTGGACTCCCCGGAGGGAGGCCGTATTAATAGCCGCAAGCTGCGCACGGTTCGGGAGAAAATAAGGGGTCATAATCCGGATATGAGATTTAGCGCAGTTCAGGGCACCAATCAAAATCCAGTTGAGCTTTTCATGCTGTTCATTGGGACCCGCACTAATTCCACGGCAACAGGCTTTTCCTACAATCGGTGAAGTTGCCCAGTCACAGGGCTCACGCTTTTCATCTGTTGCATAGTGCCAATCTTCCATAAAAGCATCACGTAACTGCTCGCAGATTGGCCCTTCGAAGCGAAAATGAATATCAACAATCCGGCCTGGAGTATTATTGGTCAAAGCCATATGGCGATCACGGATATTCATCCCACCGGTAAAGCTGAAACTATTGTCAATGATCAATAATTTACGATGATTTCTTAAATTTAAGTAAAAACTACGTAACAAGGTTAGGGGAAGAAAAGTTGTTGCCTGGACTTTAGTCCCGCGAAATATCTTGCGAATCTTTTTGAAGGAATAAAGTTCACCGAAAGCATCTATCAATATTCTGACATCAACTCCTCTTTCTGCCGCAGCAATCAATTCCTGGGCAAACTGTTGTCCAATCTGGTCAGGCTTTAATATATAGCTGGATAAGAAGATCGATCTTTTTGCGTTGCCGATTGCTTCCAGCATCGCCGGATAAGTTTGTTCACCATTGTAAAGGACGGTTATTTTATTTCCAAAGGTCAGGGGGCGGCGGGTCACGGCATCTGAGAGTTTAATCAGTGTTTGACTGGTGCTGCTGGTCGGGAAATGTTCAACGTGCTTCTGTTCGGCAGGCCTATCGACATGTAGCCAGTGCATCCCTTGTCCATGTTCCTGAATCTCACGGGATCTGGTTCTAATTCGGTTGACACCTAATAGCCAGTAAAGAAGAGGGCCAATGGCCGGAATTGCCAGACAGGTAATGATCCAGCCGACCGCAGCTCTAGGGTCACGTTTAGTCAGCAGTGCATGCCCGGCAGACAGAAACGAGAATATCAAGAGGATGGCCATCAATAGGGTCAGCATGTGTCTCCTGCAGAATGAGATTAAATCTGTAAGCCTGAACTTCTAGCGGAGTGAGGTTCCACAGCGGGGACAGGTAAGAACCGTGTTGGTCGAAATTTTTTCTCCGCAGGTTGGACAGTTGAACCAGTGGCGGCAAAAACGACATTGTTGCTCAGACAGTCCTTGCTTTTTTTTACATTTTGGACAGCGGCGATACATTTTTCGACCGTTTAGATAGTCCTCAAAAAACAGGCCACAACGGTGACATTCAGTAGCTCCTGGTTTAATTGTGGCTCCACAACCGGGGAGTGGGCATTTAAAGACTGTTTTACAGTGATCACACCAGAATTCTCCCTTGAGAGGCTCCTCACACTTTTGACATCGTTTAATGGCCATCTCTCACTCCAGTCTTTTTAATCTGAATTTACAGGTTGTATCGCAGGATTATATCATAGTTGACAAAATCAAGATTGCCAAGGAAAAGACTTCTCTAACGGGAGGGCTTCAAGTTAGCGGAACCACTTTTTAGCCAGTGGCTGAACTCTTCTTCTGCCCGTTCAGCATCGCCAAAGTTTAATTCAAGCAGGCGACGGAGATGTCCCATGCTTTCTGCTTCTTCTGAGATGAAAATAAAGCCGTAAAATTTCCCCCGTTGATGGATCAGCTCACCAATAAATTCCATGTGGATAGAAGACTCTGGAAGATAAATACTTAAAGGGGCTTGACTACCAAAAGGTAAAGGAAGGGTGCGTTCAGATCTGAATAACGCTCCCTGAAGAGCCAGGTCAACAAGATCACAGCGATAGGCATTGTTATCGATCATAATATCTGCTTCCGTGCGGAAATTGATCCGTCGGTAATTGCGTTGTTCTGTCATGACAAAGCTCCTTTTGTCCGCCTTGCAGGGCAGATTTATTGATTTATTCTGTGGATAATATTGTAACAGGAAATTGATTTTTTGCTGATCTCTACAAAGATCTTTTCTCTGCCGCGGTATTTGTTTTGGAATTGTCTCTTGCGATTGGTTGGCTGTCAGGGTTACATTGTCTTAAGAATCTTAAATCTTAGTTGTTTCCAAATATATGGGGTTATCTCTATGTTTTATCCTGCAAGACTTGTCAAACAAATCATTTTGGTTCTTCTTCTTACCTTGCTACCAGCCAGCGTCTGGTGCAAAGAGGTTGATCCATTTGATACTAACCGGGCTCGATTACTTGGGCACATGCTACAGCAACAACTCGGTGGTAAGCATTACAGCCAGAAACCCACCGATGATGCGCTGTCCAGTGCGGCTTTTGATCTTTATCTGAAACAGCTTGATTTTCAAAAACGTTTTCTCTGGCAGGAAGATGTTGATAGATTAACAGAATACAGAAATAAGATTGATGATGCTATTCGCCGAGGACGATTGGAGTTACCACTTGTTGGACGGGATATTCTTAACCAGCGAATTTCTCAGGTGCAGGAGGTTGTCGCAGAACTACTGCAAAATAATATCGATCCAACTGTTATTGAAAGTATGGAAACAGATCCGGAAAAGCTGGATTATGTTGTTGATTTGACAGAGCTGCGTGCGCGCTGGAAAAATATCATCAAAGCTCAAACCCTGGGGAGTTATATCAGTCTGCGTGAAGATGATATTGGTGTCGATGATGATGGTGCCTTGTTGCCTGTTGATGCGGAGATGGAAGTAGAACTATTACTGAAGGCCAGAGAAAAGGTTGGAAAAACGACCCGTAACCGGCTTAAGCGGATGTTTGAAGAAACACCCCAAGATCATTATGATCGTTATCTGAATGTTATCTCCCATGCGTTTGATCCCCATACCAGTTATTTGCCGCCAACAACAAAAGAAGATTTTGATATCCAGATGAGCGGTTCTCTAGAAGGGATTGGTGCGACTTTACGCGAAGATGATGGCTATATCAAAGTGGTGCGGGTTATTCCCGGTAGCGCCGCAGCCCGTCAGGGACAATTGGAGGCGGATGACATCATTCTCAAGGTTGCAGAAGGTGCTGCTGATGCGATTGATATTACCGATACCCGGATTCGTGATGCAGTTTCTTTAATCCGTGGCAAAAAGGGAACCGAGGTTCGTTTGACGGTGAAAAAAGCCGATGGGCGACGACAGGTGATTCCGATTATCCGCGATGTGGTGGAAATAGCAGAAACCTTTGTCAAAGGAACAACGGTAACAGATGAAAAAAGCGGTCAGACTTTCGGTTATATCAAAATTCCATCTTTCTATCGTGACTACAGTGGCAAAACCGATCGTAATTGTACCGATGATTTACGCAATGAACTGAAAAAACAAGGGAAAGCAAATATCTCTGGACTTATCCTTGACCTGCGTAACAATGGCGGCGGATCTTTATCCGATGCTGTCAGTGTGACAGGACTCTTTATCAAGACTGGCCCTGTCGTACAAATTCGCAGTGGTTCCGGAAAAATCCGGGTGATGAGTGATGATGATCGTTCAGTTGAATATTCTGGACCGATGATCGTACTGGTTAATCGTTTCAGTGCCTCAGCCTCGGAAATCCTGGCGGGTGCACTTCAGGATTATGGTCGTGCTTTGATCGTTGGCGATAAGCATACCCACGGCAAGGGAACAGTTCAGGCGTTGCTTGATCTTGACCGTTTTGTCAACTTGCGGGGGATGGAAAAATATATGCCTCTGGGTGCGGTAAAAGTAACAATTCAAAAATTTTATCGGATCAGTGGCGAGTCAACCCAGGAAAAAGGGGTTAGCCCTGATGTTGTTTTACCATCACGTCTGGATGGCTTGGAGAGTGGGGAAAAATATTTGGATAATGCCTTGCCATGGGATCATATCGCTTCAGCAAATTATCAACATTGGGAAGATTCACCTGAGGATATCGCTGCGTTACAACGGCTAAGTGACGCTCGGATAAAGCAGGATGAAGATTTTCAGGAAATAATTTCCGATGCCGATAATGCTGAAAAGAGGCGTAAGGAAACTCAGCAGTCGCTTTTATTGAAAGATATGCTAGCGGAGCGCGATCAACTTCGTGATGAGCGGGAAAGAATGACGCCACATGGGTTAATGGCTGATGATGACAAAAAAAAGGAACAATCTTTAGATGAAAAAATTGCTGATGATCCCTATGTTGAAGAAGGGGTGACTCTGCTGTTGGATCTGCTAGGTTCTTCCAGTTAATTAAACAACCGCTTCTTGTTATCTGAAGCGGTTGTTTAGGGTCCTTCTTTTTCTTTATTTCAATCCATTATAAAGGTTTTCACCTAAGCGGGTCATCAGTTGAAAGTAGGCTTCCGGCCCTTCTGGAAGATCTGCCCCTAATGGATCCAGGCTTCCTGCCTTTGCCCCTGTCCCTTCGAGCACTGTCGCTACCAAACGAGATTCAAACTGTGGTTCACTAAAGACACAACGCGCATTTAATTGTTTGATTTTTTGGCGAATTTCTTTGATCCGTTTTGCACCAGGTTTCCTATTAGGGTCAATGGTAATTGATCCGATCGAATTCAAATCATAAGCTGATTCAAAGTATTGGTATGCTGCATGGAAAACGATGTAGGGGATCTCTTTAACGGATTCAAGTTGACTCTTCAGCTTTTGATCAAGTTGCCCAAGTCTTTCAACGAGTCTTCTTACATTTGTCTGGTATGTAGAGCGATGGATAGGGTCAATTTCAGTGAGAATATTGCCAGTCTGAATAACAATTTGCTGCGCTAGTTGTGGATCAAGCCAAAGATGTAAATCGATATAAACCCCCTTACCATTGTGATGTTGGCGAGTAGAAGGTTCCCATGCGCTACTGCTCTGTTTGCTGAGTAGTTTATCTTGTAGATATTTGGCTAGTTCCAGCTGCCGGGCTTTTTTCCCCAAGGTAGATAAGGGTTTTTCCAGAAAACTTTCAAGCTCATGTCCCACCCAGACAACCAGGTCAGCTTTTGACAGTGCTTTTGCTTCAGATGGCCGCAGGACATATCCATGTGGGGAACCACCCCCTTTAACCAACAAGAGTGGCCTGCCAACTCCCTGCATGACTCCAGCAACCAACGAGTGTAGTGGTTTGATACTGACAACAACTTTGGGGGCAGGTGAATCTGCTGCAAAAGCGGGGGAAAATAGACAGCAAAGAAGCAAGCAGGTCAAATATATATTTTTCATTATGAGGACTCTCTGACTCAGGATTAAGAAAATAAGTTGATCTTTATGCAATGTTATAATATAACAACTAAAGAATCAAGCTGCTGAGAGAAATATTTGTGAATACAGATAAAAATCTACACTTCATTTATGCTGATCACGATCATCAAAGCTGTATTGCCAAGGCAATGGAGAATGCAGAACTGGTATGTCAGCGACAGAGCCAGCGTTTTACAGCTATACGCCGCCGAGTGTTTGAACTGGTCTGGCAGCAGCACAAACCGATTGGAGCGTATGAAGTTCTGGAAAAACTTCAACAGGATGGTCGTGCTGCTCCGCCGACAGTTTACCGAGCGCTTGATTTTCTTTTGGGTTTGGGGCTGGTTCATCGGATTGCGTCTCTTAATGCTTATGTTGGTTGTATTCATCCAGAATACCCCCACGATGGACAGTTTTTGATTTGTAAATCCTGTAAAGCTTATGCAGAGCTTGATTCATCTTTAATTACAGCTGCGATAGAACAGAGTGCCAGTGATTCTGACTTTGAAGTTCATCGGCATACGGTAGAAATTATGGGTCTGTGTCCACGCTGTCGGGTGAAACTGAGTGAGGCAGAAAAAAATGGATAGCACAACGCAACCCCTTATTGAGATTTCCAGTGTCAATCTTTAGTTAGATAAGCGAGTCTTACTGTAAAATGTGAATTTAAGGATCGGCCGGGGTGAAATATTAACAATTATCGGACCGAATGGCGCGGGAAAAACCACCCTGCTGCGAGTGGCTCTTGGTCTGCAGACACCAACCTCCGGAAAGGTCAGTTTACAATCGGGATTAACTATTGGTTATATGCCCCAACGTTTGCATCTGGATCCAACTTTCCCTTTGACAGTTAAAAGATTGCTGATCCTTGCTTGTAAAAGTGATACGACTCGGGTGTTACCATTGTTAGAGGAAGTCGGCGCTGCACATGTTATTGATTCGTCGATGCAGAACCTTTCTGGTGGAGAATTGCAGCGGGTTCTTTTGGCCCGTGCTTTGGTTCGTGAGCCGGATCTATTGGTTTTGGATGAACCGGTGCAGGGAGTCGATGTCCATGGCCAGGTTGAACTTTATCAGTTGATTTCCCGGATTCGCGATCAACGCGGTTGTGCAGTGTTGATGGTTTCCCACGACTTACATCTGGTGATGGCGGCAACCGATCAGGTTCTTTGTCTGAATCGGCATATCTGTTGTAGCGGAACTCCCGAATCGGTGACCAATGATCCCGCATTTGTAGAACTTTTTGGTCCTGCGGCAGTTCAGTATATGGCGGTGTATGTTCACGATCAGAATCATCATCACGACAACTGTGCGATCTGTGGCGGGAGAAATAAAAATGATTGATGATTTTCTATTACGGGCATTACTGGGTGGTATTGGTGTCGCTCTAGTTGCCGGTCCTTTCGGTTCTTTTGTGGTTTGGCGCCGATTGGCATATTTTGGCGATACATTGTCCCACTCAGCACTCCTTGGTGTCGCTCTGGGTTTTATTCTTCATATCAATCTTACGGTTGGAATTATTGTTATCTGCCAACTGCTCGCGATATTACTATTTTTTAGCCAGCAGCAGCGTCAATTAGCTAGTGACACCATGCTGGGTATTTTTGCTCATGGAGCACTGTCGCTCGGTTTGGTGATACTGGCATTTATGGAAGATGTCAGGATTGATCTGGTGGCTTACCTATTTGGTGATATTCTGGCGATCAGCAACAGTGATTTGGGCTGGGTCTTTGTCGGTGGTGGTATTGCAGTGGCCGGGTTGCTCTGGCTCTGGAAACCATTACTTGCTATCACTATTCATGAAGATCTGGCTCGGGTTGAAGGAATTCCGGTCGATCGAATTAATTGGATGTTTCTGGGGCTGATTGCCTTGATCATTGCGGTGATGATGAAGGTGGTGGGAATGTTGTTGGTGACTGCATTATTGATCATTCCTGCTGCCACCGCTCGTCGTTTTGCCGCAAGCCCGGAAATGATGGCAGTATTCGCCAGTCTGATTGGTTCTTTGGCGGTCTGTGTCGGACTTTATGGTTCATTCCAGTGGGATACCCCGACAGGTCCAACAATTGTGGTTGCGGCTTGTTTAATTTTTATGGTTGGTTTTTTGCTGCCAAAAGAAATAGTTTTGAGAGCTCAAAAATCCTGACAGCTATGTGCTGGCAGACGGTATTTCCCTCGAACCGTTATTGCAGATTCGTAAAGGATTTGATCTGTGGGCTCGTGAAAGACCAGCGCAGTTCCTTAGGCAGAATCGTTTTCTCCGAAATCGAGTAGTGCATACAACATTTTGATCTGTGGCATGTTGATACCGACAGCCATGGCCTGTTGTAACGGAATGGAATAGATTGCTTCTAATTCTAACGGAAGCGCTTCTTCTCGATCAATCATCATACTTGGTCGATAGTGATCCATATTTTCGGTAAAAGAGATCAGCTGCTGACTGAATTCAGGCCCGTCTATTGGCTCTTCTAACCCTTGGGCATTTGCCCCGGCAATCACTTCGAGCATCAAATCTTCGACCAAAACTTTGCTTGGTGGATGGTTAAGGATATCAGTGACATCCTTGCCAAGTAATGCTGATAGTCCGTTAAAAGGAATATTCCAGACTAATTTTTCCCAGCGGGCGCGGCGTAAATCACTGACTGCATCACAAGCAATACTAGCAGCTCGGAATAGTTCTGCCAGTTTGTGGCTGCGCTGACTTAGTCCCCCACTAAATTCCCCAAGGCGTATTTTCCCTTCGCCAAGATGGTGAACAGTGCCTGACTTGCCTCGGTTGCTACACAGGAACGCAACCCCGCCAAGGACACGTTCTCTACCAAATGCCGCAGCGAGCAATTCTTCATTTCCAAGGCCATTCTGCAAGGTCAAAATTGCAGTTTCAGTCCCGATCAAGGGTCTGACCAAGTCGATTAAGTGATGGTTGGAGATAGTCTTCAGCCCAACGATTACGAGATCAACGGTGCCGATTTCTTGCGGAGTTTGATGACCAGATATTTGGGCTAGATGAAAATCTCCATGACATGAGTAGACTTGTAACCCTCGTTTCTGAATAGCTTGATAATCACGGCGGAGTAAAAAATGGACGTCTTGACCACTTCGTTGCAACATGGCTCCATAATAGAGACCAAGGGCTCCCGCGCCGATAATTCCAATTCGCATAATGCCTGACCTATACTTAATATCCTTCCGGATCCTCCGGATAGGGGCAGTTAGAAGTTGAACAGAGCTTGTAGCTGCGGATGGCCCTGCTGCCAACCAAGGGAAAGTCCGAAACGTTGTTGAAAATCCTGTAGAAATTGATCTTGTTGCCGTCGATTATATTTGTGTGCGTTATTCATAGCATTGTAAATATTTCCACCGTACCAGCCAATTTCAAATAGCGATAAAATACCTGCAATCGCGTAGTTTTCATTGTCCCATGCTTCCACTGCCCCATAAATAAAAGCGGCGTTGAGGGCAAAAGCCATTCCGGCTTGGCGTGGTCGTTCCGTATAAAGTTGCCCCGCTCCAGGAAGAATGGCGGAGAGAGATCCGGCCAGCTGGGGGGATTTTTGGGTTAGCTGTTGATATTCATCAAGGGATAAGGACAGTTTTTGATTGAGAGAAGCTGGAAGCTTAGAAAAACTACTACGAGCCTCCTCTGGCATGTTTTGTTGCAACTGGCTGAGCCCAATCTTGTAATGGGCAGCACGATTGGCTCCTATAAGTGAATTATTTTTCAGCGTCTCGTAGCGCGATCGCGCTGCTTCAAAATCACCCCTGTTGTAGGCAGCTTCGGCATGAAGTCGCTTTGCTGTTTCAGCTTCATTGCTATCCGGGTAAATGATCCAGACTTTTTCCAAAGCCAAGTCAGCTTGAATCCAGCGCTGCCCGGCTATAAGACTTTTTGCGATGGCTAACTGGGCGTATGCAGCTTGGTAATCGTTGGGAGTGGAGTGTAAAAACCGTTTATATTCGGTAATGGCCCGGTAGTAATCTTCTTCTGCCGCAAGGCTATCGGCAAAGGAGAGCAGGTCAGGTTCTGCGTGGGCCGATGGTACAAAAATAAATAAAATGAGTAATAAGAGTGTTGGCATGCTGGGACGTAACCTTCTGTCATCGCGGTGCAAGGGGCACTATCTGAAAATTCTAACACAGCGTCTCTGAAAGGCTCCACAAAAATCGCTGTAGGGGTCGTCTTTTAAATGTATTTCTCCTTTTTAATCGGCAGGTTAACTCTAAATTATAACTTTGACGAAATAGGTCATCTGTGCTACTATCGATGGGTTCTAGCCAAAGGAGAGAAGTTGTGTTTAAAATCGGTGATATGGCAGTTTATCCAACTCAAGGAGTTGGAGTAGTTGAAGGTATTGAAGATCGTGAATACTCTGGACATACCCAAAAATTTTACATCCTGAGAATCGTTGACAGTGATATGAAAATCATGGTTCCGGTCACTAATGTCGATAATGTTGGTATGCGGCGGTTGATTGATGAACAACGGATAACCGGTGTTTTTGATGCTCTTGCTGAACCTTCTGTCGGTGGTAAGATTGCTTCATGGAGTCGACGACAGCGGGAGTATAACGATAAATTGAAAACCGGCGATCTGCTGGAAGTGGCGCATGTTGTGCGTGACTTGTATCAAATTGGAACGGGAAAAGAACTTTCCTATGGAGAGAAAAAGGTTCTGGAGCAAGCACGTAAGTTGTTAGTGACAGAGGTTGCCTTGGCCGAAGGAGCTAAAGAAGCTCAAGTCGTTCAGCGGTTGGAAAATATTTTTCACTAAATTTATCTTTTGATATTGCAGTCATCAAGACCGGGCACATATTATGTGCCTGGTCTTTCTGTTTGATGACGTTGTCAAAAGTTTAATTCTAGGTGTCGAATATCTACTTATTCTAGGTTGATGGAAAATGATGAAAGCAACAGTCCTTATTCCAGCAGCGGGAACGGGTCGCCGGATGGGAGGCTCAATCAGCAAACAGTATCTGGAGCTCGCCGGAAAGCCAATCCTGGCTCACACGTTGACTCTGTTTGAAAATCATCCCCTGGTTGAAAATATTTATCTGATCGTTCCCCCCGGTGATATTGTTTATTGTCAGCAGCAGATTGTTGATCGTTATCGCTTCAGCAAGGTCAGGCGAATTATTGCTGGTGGTGCTGAACGGCAGGATTCTGTCCGGAATGGTCTGGATGCTTTAGTCAAAGATGGGTTTGATCAGCCAGATCGACCGATTTTAATCCATGATGGGGCACGACCTCTGTTTGATAGCAAACGATTATCTGCATTGATTGGGGTTGTTTGTGAAACTGGTGCATGTACGATTGGGGTCCCGGTCAAAGATACGATCAAGGATGTTGAAAACAACATGATTACGGGTTCTCCAGATCGAAGTCGGTTGTGGCAGGCTCAGACTCCGCAGGGTTTTCAGTACCAATTGATCAGGGAAGCTTTTGACCAAGCTGAAGCTGATAGTTTTGTCGCTACCGATGATGCTTCATTAGTGGAACACCTTGGACATCCAGTACAAATGCTTGAAGGAGATTATCGCAATATCAAGGTTACAACGCCGGAAGATATTTTGATTGCGGTGGCCTTATTGGGAGGTTCAGTATGATGCGTATCGGGCACGGTTATGATGTTCATCGGTTGGTCAAGAATCGTCGCTTAATCCTTGGTGGCGTTGAAATCGACTACGAATTAGGATTGCTTGGACATTCGGATGCCGATGTTTTGTTGCATGCTGCCTGTGATGCGATTCTCGGCGCACTTGGTCTTGGAGACCTTGGTAACCATTTTCCCGATACCGATGCTGCCTTTGCTGGAATCGATAGCCGGGAACTACTTCGTAACGTTATTGCAAAAATGGTTTTAGCCGGTTATGAGCTGGGAAACTTAGATGCGACCATCATTTGCCAAAGACCAAAACTTGCGCCCTATATCGCGACAATGATTGACCGGATTGCCGCAGATTGTCGAGTCGAGCCAAGTCAGATTAACGTGAAAGCAACAACAACAGAGAAGCTCGGTTTCACCGGTCGTGGCGAGGGGATAGCGGCGCATACCGTAGTTCTGTTGCAACGGGATGAGAAACAACTCGCTGCTAAACGGGCAGCTATTATTTCATAGAGGGCACCTGCATGAGCACACCAGAATCACCTGTGACTTCAAATTTTATTCGAACCATAATCAATGAAGACTTTGAAAGCGGCAAACGTGATCAAGTCATTACTCGTTTCCCACCGGAGCCTAATGGTTATCTCCATATCGGGCACGCAAAAAGTTTCAGTCTCAATTTTGGTCTGGCAGAAGATTTCAATGGTCGCTGCCATCTCCGTTTTGATGATACTAATCCGGTTAAAGAGGAGGATGAGTATGTTGAAGCAATTCAGGAGGATGTGCACTGGCTAGGATTTGATTGGGGTGAGCATCTCCATTTTGCTTCTGATTACTTCGACCAATTCTATCTCTGGGCGGTACAATTGATCAACGCGGGAAAAGCTTATGTTGATAGCCAGACCGCTGAACAGATGCGAGAAAATAGGGGGACGCTCACAGAACCTGGTCTTGATAGCCCCTATCGGGATCGCAGTATTGAGGAGAACCTTGAGCTTTTTGATAAGATGAAAAAAGGTGATTTCCCTGATGGAGCACATATTTTACGGGCTAAAATAGATATGAGCTCTCCTAATATGAATCTGCGTGACCCTGCAATGTACCGAATTCTCCACGCTCATCATCATCGTACTGGAGATAAATGGTGCATCTATCCGATGTATGATTTTGCTCACGGACAAGGAGATTCGATTGAAGGGGTCACTTACTCGATTTGCACATTAGAATTTGAAGATCATCGACCCCTATACGAATGGTTTATCAAGGAACTCGGAATTTTTGCCCCGCAGCAAATTGAATTTGCCCGGTTGAACCTCAGTTTCACGGTGATGAGTAAGCGGAAGTTATTGCAGTTAGTGAATGACAAGCATGTTTCCGGCTGGGATGATCCGCGTATGCCGACTTTGGTTGGAATGCGTCGTCGTGGTTATCCCCCAGAAGCAATTCGAACCTTCTGCGAGCGGATCGGTGTTGGTAAGGGGGCTAGCTGGATTGATTTATCGGTTCTGGAAGAGTGTGTGCGAGAACAGCTTAATAAGACTGCTTTCCGACGTCAGGCGGTGCTTAACCCACTTAAAGTAACCCTATCCAACTATCCAACTGATCAGATTGAAGAGTTGGATGCTCCCAATCATCCGCAACAACCCGAACTGGGAACCCGTAAGCTGCCGTTCAGCCATGAGTTGTATATCGATCGGGATGATTTTATGGAGGATCCGCCAAAAAAATTCTTCCGCCTCGGGCCCGGTCGGGAAGTTCGTTTGCGCAATGGCTATATCATTAAATGTGATGAAGTGATCAAGGATGAAAATGGCGAGGTTGTCGAACTGAAGTGTTCTGCCGATCTTGATACTTTAGGGAAAAATCCGGTTGGTCGAAAAGTAAAGGGGATTATCCACTGGGTGTCAGCAAGTCAGGCTAAAAAAGTCGAAGTTCGTCTCTATGATCGTTTGTTTAATCAAGAAAACCCTGATAAGGCAGAAAATTACCTGAATGCCATTAATCCAGAATCTGTAAAAATCTCTACAGCTCTGGTCGAACCGGGGCTTCTGGAAGCAAAAAATGGCACCACGTTTCAGTTTGAACGGGTTGGGTATTTTACGGTTGATAGCGAAGATTCACAGTCGGGAAAGCCCGTTTTTAACCGAACAGTCACATTGCGAGATACTTGGGCTAAATTGAAATAATATTCCAATCCTTCTCCATAAGGGAGAAGGTGGTTGAAAGCCGGATGAGGGGGAATCATGAGCATTCCTGTTACAGTACCCCCTCACCCTGACCCTTTCCCTGATGGAGAGGGAAATATTTTAAGGCATACGTAATAATTTTTCACGGAGATAATATATGGGTTTACGCGTTTACAACACAATGAGCGGTAAGAAGGAAGAATTTCAACCTCTGGTTCCCGGCAAAGTGGGAATGTATGTCTGTGGTGTTACGGTTTATGATTACTGCCATATCGGCCATGCTCGCGCTAACATTGTTTTTGATATCATCTTTCGCTACTTGCAGTTTGCCGGTTATGAAACGACCTATGTGCGTAACTATACCGATGTTGATGATAAAATTATCAACCGGGCAAATGAACGAGGAATCTCAAGCCAGGAATTAGCTGAAGAATTTATTCAAGCATTTGATGAGGATATGGATGCTCTTGGATTAATCAAGCCAACTCATGAACCACGTGCGACACAATATATCCAGAAAATTATCGAGATCAATCAAAAGCTTATCGATAAAGGGATAGCTTACGAATCAGCAGGGGATGTTTACTACAGTGTTGATAAATTTCCTGATTATTTGAAACTTTCCAAACGAAATATGGAAGAGATGCAGGCTGGTGCGCGGATTGCACCGGGGGAACAAAAACGTAATCCCATGGATTTCGCTCTGTGGAAAGCGGAAAAACCGGGGGAGCCAAGTTGGGAATCACCTTGGGGGGCCGGTCGACCGGGTTGGCATATCGAGTGTTCAGCTATGAGTTCTTCCTTGCTTGGTGACAGTTTTGATATTCATGGAGGGGGCCGTGATTTGATTTTTCCTCATCATGAAAATGAAATTGCTCAGAGTGAAGGGGCCAGTGGGAAACAGTTTGTTAAATATTGGTTGCATAACGGCTTTGTTAATGTTGATCAAGAAAAGATGAGCAAGTCTCTCGGTAATTTTTTTACTATCCGCGATATTCTCAAAACCTATGATGCTGAAGTGATCCGTTTCTTTATTCTTTCGGCCCATTATCGTTCACCAATTGATTTTTCTGATCAGAACCTGGCTGAAGCACAGAGTGGGTTGAGGCGTTTTTATGAGGCACTTGAATCTGCAGAAATAGCCACTGAAGGTCTTGACCAGACAGATATTGCCAGTGAAGAGGGTGCAAAGGTTGCAGAAAAATTCCGTGAAGCGATGGATGATGATTTTAATACCGCTCTGGCGATTGCCCATTTATTTGATGGTGTCCGTGCCATGAATCGTTTGGTCGCAACTAAAAAATTCAGAAAAAAACCGGAGCTGGTTGCTCAGGTGCGTGATTTACATACGACTATTCTCCGTATGGGAGAAGTTATCGGTCTGTATCGTTCGCAACCGACCGAGTGGCTGGAAAAGGTGAAACTGGCTGGACTGACAGCGTTGGAAATAACTCAAGAAGAAATTGCAGAGCTTATCAAACAGCGCCTGCAGGCACGTGCGGAAAAAGATTTTTCCCGGAGTGACGAAATTCGTGGTGAACTTGAAGCTAAGGGAATTTTATTACTCGATACCCGTGAAGGGACAAATTGGAGGTTAAAGTAATTCACTGATTATTAAAGGCAATACAACGATTATATTTGAATGATCGATGAGTTTTCCCTGAAATTATGTGGAAATGTGAATTGACATAAGATGCCCTTCGGTGTAGAAGACATATGCGGATTTTACTTATGAAGTATAATAGATCAGATAATGGAGTTAATCGATGAAGAATTTAGCATTTGTAGTTCTGGCCGTCGTTTTTTCTTTTATTCCGGTGTTCCTGGCACAACAGAATGGGATAAAAGCTCCGATCACCAAGGTAGAAGTCCTCGAAGAGGGAGTATCAAAATATGAGGGTGAAACCAAGGGGAATGTTTATTTTGATCACAACATGCACATTGAGGCATTAGAGGAAG
>JAOZLQ010000147.1 GCA_029934755.1 Desulfuromusa sp.
AATCCATTGCCGTATCGGACAAGAGGTAAAAGAGTCAAAAAAAATCACCTTTTACAGTGCAAGAGAAAAAGAATTTCAACTGGTAAAGGGTGCCACGTACGACAAAATTTTTTCTTCTTTTAGCAAGTCGGACAGTATGTTGCTTACGTTAGACGAAGCTGCCTGCGTCAACCATCTTCTAGAACGCATCATTGCAAAAGAACATGCCAAGCATTCAATAGCGATAATTCAAGAAAAAACTGGTGATGATGCCATAGAAATTTTGCAAGATCTCAACAACAAGTTCCTCCATCGTCACCAGTTTTACTGGTCCTCATTCTACAAACTTTTTTTCTATCATCTTGTTTTAATAGCGCTACCGGCTATTGTTTACTATTACTTGATAAAAGCAGATACCAGCATAAACATGCTGTCAACCATTGTTGTCTACGGCGTTCTGTCTAGTTCGATTTTTCTGTTCATTTGGTTCTATTCACTTAAAAAAACAGATAAATATCTTGACGATGAAGAACATAGAATGAAACTGGTTCTTGAGCGAATACGGGAAATATATTGTGCAAAATATGGAGTAAATCTTTACCCCGGCGACAAAAGGTTACTGAGTTGTGAAGAAATATTCGAAAAATTTGAAATGAATAAATTTTCATCACAAAACAAAGGGATCGGCTCCGACTATATGTTCAATAACTTTGAAAGAACCTGTCGTATTGGAAGTCTCCTATCTTTTCTTTATTTCATCTGGTTGGTATTTTGGTATTTTGTTAACAAATCTACAGGCTGACCTAAACTGTTTTCTGACTTCATTGATGAGATTTGTTCAAATATTGCCCTGTCCATTCCCTCTCTACCACACAGTAGAAAAATATAGCATAAATAGCATTGCACCAAGATCTTTGATAGAATCATACATCATGTCTGCACTCTATCGAATAACTAACAATCCATAAACCAAAGGAGAAAGGAGTTTGCATGAGTGAAGATCAAGAAGCCGGCTGTGTCAGACCGACTGCAGCTTCGGCTGTCGTAGCTGGTGAAGAGTCCGATGCTCAAGAAAACATTTCATCTACTGCTATAAAAAAGGAGCAAGCTATGGTTCATGTAGGACAAAAAGCACCAGATTTTACCGCTCCCGGTTACCATCAGGGAACCTTTGTTAACGATGTAAAGCTTTCCGATCACTTAGGGAAATGGGTGGTTCTGTGTTTCTATCCCGGTGATTTCACCTTCGTTTGATCAACCGAGCTCTCGGCAGTTGCCGAGAAATACCCCAAGTTTCAAGAACTAGGTGTTGAATTACTTTCAGTGAGTATCGACAGCATGTTCACCCATAAAATCTGGAACGATCAAGAACTCTCAAAAATGGTTGATGGTGGAGTTCCTTTCCCAATGCTATCTGATGCAGGTGGTGAGATAGGTAAACTCTACGGCGTATTTGATGAAGCAGCCAAAGTTGAAAATCGGGGACGCTTTATTATTGACCCTGATGGCGTCATCCAGGGATATGAAGTCCTGACTCCTCCAGTAGGTCGCAATGTCAATGAAACTCTTCGTCAAATTCAAGCTTTCCAGCTGGTGCGTAACACTCAGGGTGCCGAAGCGACACCTTCGGGTTGGAGACCTGGAAAGAAAACTCTGAAACCAGGCATTGATCTTGTTGGCAACGTTTGGAAAGAGTGGCAAGTCAGTATGGCAGACGATTAATATCTACCTGAAGTTAATCCATCAAAAAGGCCTCGACTCGCTAAGAATCGGGGCCTTTTTGATGGAGAGAATATCTTTTATAAAGAGAAAGGTGTACTATGATGAATTGGCACGCAAGTACATCAATTACCGAGCCTGCCCTGTAGATTCCGGTATTCTCCCTGGTTTTTATTGGCGGTATCTTGGCGAACCCCAAGCTAGGGAGTAGCATTATGCAAAGCACCACACTTTCGATAGGCGACCCTATTGAAGCCCGCTGCACTAAATGTCGCAAAAACACCGATCACATCATCATCACTATCGCTGAAGAAGCCCCCGTGAAAGTGCAATGCAATGCCTGCTCTCGTCAGCACAAATACCGGCCACCCACTGTGGCAAAAAAACCAGCCGTCCGCCAAGCGGCTAAGCCCAAAGACGCTGATCGCAAAGAGTGGGAACTCCTGCAACCAACCATGGACAGCTCAAAAGCAAAAACTTACTCCATGACGGAGAGTTACAAACTCAATGCCCTGATTAACCACCCTACATTTGGTCTCGGTATTGTACAGCGCATAGTCGGCTCGCAAAAAGTTGAGATTCTCTTTGAGGACGGCAAAAAGATCATGCGCTGTCAATAAAATTTAAGTAATTTACAGACGCCAAACAAAGAGATGGGTGAATTGAAAACCGTATAGATTATTTAGTAACCAGACTTTTTCTCTGGTCGATAAAGCTTGATAGCATTTGCATAAAAAACTTTTTGTGCTATTTCCTCACCTAAAGCATCAATAACCGTAAAATAATCAATGTCGGAATAGGCCCGTGGTGCTCTTGTTGATGGGAGATCAGTCCCAAAAATAAGAGCATGAGGGTTAATTGAAACGATTTTCTGCATTGCTGACTTCGCAGCAAAATCGATCCTGCCAAACCCTGTGGCTTTGACACAGACCCCCTGTTCAACAAGTGAGAGTAGACTGGAGAAACCTGCCTCAGACAAACCAAGGTGGTCAATACAGACAGAAGGCAGGCTAATCAAAGTATTATGCAATTCGGGTAAGTCCGTTGAGTCCACATACAACTCAGTGTGCCAACCAACGGTCTCATAAACCCGCTTAGCAAAATCTTCAAGCCCTTCAATACCCGCAGAACCACCCCGCTTTAAATTGAACCGTACTGCCCTTACCCCTGCGTTGTTTAAACTAATCAATTTTTCATCTGTAACCGTCGTTGGCAGCTGCGTGACACCAACAAAGGTGGGACCAAGCACCTTGAGTGCGGAGAGAAGGGAATTCTGATCAAATGCTTGAAATGACCCTGAAACGATAGCACCACCAGCAATGTCGTAGTCTTTGGTTCTCACCTGATAGTCTATTGCTGAGAAATTATTAGGCAGGTATCCCTGGTTTGCTACGAGAGGGAATCCTTTGTCGATAATATGAAAATGGCTATCGAAGAGTTTGAATCCACTTAGTTTCTTCATAATCCCCATACTGACTAGTTTTTCCTTTTATCACGATTATTTTAGCATCATTTCTCTTGTACAGCTGCCTATATTTCTGCTACAGCAAAGAACGATAATTTAACTTGACGCCCTAGGCAAACCGAAATGCCCCTGCGAAAATATTCAGAAATATTACCGATCATCTTTAACACCATCCTGGCCCTCTCGGTTCTCTACGCACCACAGCCTTTGTTACCTGTATTGAGTCAGGAATTTAGCGTTAGTCGGGAAGCAGCTGCAGCGCTGACTACCGTCACCTTTATTCCTCTCGCCTTAGCTCCACTGGCATACGGCTATCTGCTTGAAACTATCTCACCTGTCCGAGTGCTAAAAGTTGCTGTCCCACTACTGGCACTCACAGAACTGTTTTTTGCCGGCACATCCAGTTTTACACTGTTAATCACCATCCGACTGGTTCAGGGATTATTGATTCCTGCAATTTTGACCTCACTGATGACCTATCTATCGGAACGATCCTCGGCGGACACAATTCAGCGGACCATGGCCATCTATATTGCAGCGACAATCTTCGGCGGATTTATCGGGCGAGCAACTTCAGGTCTGATTTCTAATCTGTTTGGCTGGCGTTTCAGTTTTCTGATTCTTGCGATCACCCTCTGCATCGGTTTTTGGACCCTGTTCCGTTTGCCCGAAACAGGCAAGTTAAAAACCACCAGGCCACAACCAAAGGCAATTTTTGAGGTTTTACGCAAGCCTGCATTCCTCCCCATTTACCTGAGCATTTTCTGTCTATTTTTTGTTTTTGCGGCAGTAATGAACTTTCTACCTTTCAGGCTGACCGAACTGAGTGACCAGGCAAATGAACTGCGCATCGGTTTGATGTATTCCGGCTACATGATGGGAATTGTCACCTCACTCGGTGCTCCCAGATTTATTTCCTGGGTCAATAGCGAGCTCAAAACTATCCGTATTGGTTTATTCTGCCTGGCATTAACCCTTATCGGACTGGCAGGAAACCAGATGGGATTGCTGTTCGGAATGATGTTCCTTTTTTGTGGAGCCATGTTTCTGGTTCACGCAACCGCATCAGGACTGATCAATCAATTGGCGGGAAGTGAACACCGCGGCCTGACCAACGGTCTCTATGTCGCCTTTTATTATGCGGGGGGCAGTATCGGCTCATTTGCCCCGGGGATCATCTATCGATACTTCGGCTGGAACGGCTTTCTGATTACTTTGGCAATAATCTGCGGAATAGGTTATTTTTGTATCCACAAAGCACGACTCACTGCATACAACTCTTAAAACAAGGCTCGCTAATGTTATTACCCGGCTACCGATATGAATTGAAGATCAAAAGTATCACCCCAAAAGGTATCTGGTTGAATGCGCAGGAAGAACAGGTTTTTCTCCCCCTGCGTGAATGTCCTGACGAAATCAACCAGGAAGATTCAATTGAAATTTTTCTCTATCTTGATCGCGACAACAAACAAAAAGTAACCACACGAATGCCACTGGCTCAGGTTGGAGAGTTCGCTCTGCTGAAAGTTCAAAGTATCGGCCCACACGGTGCTTTTCTCGACTGGGGGCTGGAGAAGGATCTGCTCTCTCCCTATAGTGAACAGGCACAAAAAATGGAAGAAGGGCGACGCTATCTGGTTCATATTTGCCATGATCAGGAAAACCGGCCGATTGCCTCAAGCCGCCTTGAACGGTTTGTTGTAAAAGAGAATCGTGATCTCAGTGAAGGGGAAGAAGTCGAGCTATTGATCTGGGCCTTCACCGATCTGGGTGCCAAAGTGATCATCAATAATCGCTATGAAGCACTACTCTATAAAGATGAAGTTCCATCGGGACTCAAACGTGGAGAGCAGTACATCGGTTATGTACTGCGAATCCGTGCCGATCACAGAATTGATGTCACCCTGCGTCGTCCCGGTGCCGCAGGAGTCAAAGATGCCAAAACTGTTATTCTGGACGCACTGAAAATCGATGGATTTCTCCCTTTGCATGATCAAAGCCCGCCGGAGTTGATCCGTGAACAACTGGGATTGAGTAAAAAGGTTTTTAAAAAGGCGATTGGCGGATTATATAAAGACGGTTTGGTTGAACTGGGAGAACAGGGGATAAAATTAATATCATAATCAGGCTTCGTATTTGTATAGTTAACGTGGACAGGACATTGATTTTCTCTCCAAATTGTTAACCTTTTAACGGAGGAAATATTGGGAAAGAATCGCATTCTTCCTATTCACGTAGGGGGCACAATCGCATCCGCTGAATCCAAATCCGGATTCAGACCAAAACTTTCCTTTGCAGATCTAATTAGCAGAATTAACAATGATTTTTCTGGAAATCGGATTATTGCCCAAGCACAATCCCCGTTCGGCGAGTATGGAATTGACAGTGCCGGCATGCAACTCCCGCATATTCAGAAGGTTGCTGAGACGATTTGCACCAACTACGATCAACATGATGCATTTATCGTCACCCATGGGACAGACACACTTGCCTACACCGCGAGTATGCTCGCCTTCATGTTGC
>JAOZLQ010000148.1 GCA_029934755.1 Desulfuromusa sp.
AAGCGTTGTGCCGATGATAACGCATCAGGGCGGGCAGCAGATAACAGAGTGATTTCCCTCCGCCGGTGGGTAAGGTGGCAAAGAGAGTAGAGTTGCGAGAAGCTGCTTTCACAATTATTTCCTGCAGACTTTCCCCTTCATCGGTTGCAGGTTGTGAGCGAAAATCCTCAAAGCCGAAGTAGTTTTGCAGGAAATATTGGGGGTTATGATTTTTGTTGCAATAGCTACATTGGGAATTGCTGCAGGGCTGTTCCCGCAACTGGTGGATAAGACCGGGTACGAGGGGGAAATGGTGACGAACCCAGGGTGGTAGAACTGAATTACTCCCGGAAACAGTTAACCAAGCAGTAACATAGGCCAATGGGGGAGAGGCTATTCGCTTGTCATGCAGTTGCTCAGTAATTCTTTCCAGGGCGTCTTTACAGACATCCTTCTGGATAAACCAGGAAAAGATTTCGTAGAGTTCATCTCCCTTAACAAGAGAGACACCCATTGCCTCAAGAGCCTCTGCAGTCCCTGCAAATTTGTCATCCTTTTGGAAAAAACTCCGGTACAATAATGGCGCATCGGAGCCACTATCAAGTAACTGTGAAAAAGCATCCCACTGTTCAGTAAAGACCCTGCCCGCCAGCACTGCATCTTCTGCTGGATTATTAACGCTGTCTCTGACGATCTGGTAGTTTTTAACCAGCCGATGATAGGGGTTTTCCGGGAAGGCTAAAGGAGAAAGATAAAGAGTGTCGATTACCGGCTTTTTCAGGATTGCCAGTGTAGAGTCTTTTTCCAGGAGATAGGGTATATCATGTGCCAGGACATTGTGACCGAGAACAAACTCAGCATCACGGCCAAAGTCGTCAAACGCTGCCAGTTGCTGCCGTGTAACCCTCTTGCCCAGTTGGGTGTTGAAACTTTTTCCTTGAAAAGATGCGCCTAGAGCATAGATTTCACCGTTCTCGTTTGTTTCAATATCAAATAAGAGACAGCGGGCAAGAAATTCCTGGCTATGGTTGGACATCCTATTTTCCTGTTAGCATCTCAATCAACTCTTTTCAACAAATCAAACACCACCCTCGCAAATCCCGCTGCCTTAGCCGGATCAGCCAACAACTGCATCATCTGGTTCTGATGCGCCTCACTGCTATCCATCACCGCATCATCGATAGCCTTTGGGAAATCACCAAGCATAGCCTGTTCCGGGGTATTATTGGCAATCTGCATCATTACCAGTTCATTTTCGCTGATCTTATCACGAATCGTATGTGCATAGTTCACTAAATCTTTGTCGGTGAGTTCATCGGTAATAAACAACTCGTTCAAACGGCTGATAATGAATGAGATAAATTCTTCCTTCTTGTCCTTAGCCTTGGCGCTTCCCAAGCCATCGCCAGGATTAAGTTTATACTCAGGGCTATCTTCCTGCAGTTTCAGATCCTGTCTGCGAATTTCTGATAAGCGATAATGACTTAAAATCACATTATCGAGATCAATTGCATCTTCTTTGATGATGGTTTCGCGCAGCATGGGCCGCAGATTACGTGCATAGAGGCACAGCTTCTCCAGGTCTTTATCATCATAGTCAACAATCTGGGACATAAACTCATAGAAGCGGACAAAGGTACCAAGATCCTTCTTGAAGATCTCCAGGGCATCCTTCTCTTGTTTGCACTCTTTAAAGCTATTTTCTGCATTCGCGACCAAGACCGGGTCCGCAGTTTTCTTGCTGCGTTCAAATATCTCTTTGGCCTCTTTATAGGCGTCTACTGCATAATTACGCTCTTTGAGACTGACACTATCCTCGATGGCCTTGAGGACATAGGGAAATGTCTGGATGGTGACAATCATGATGGGCTGAGGATGATCCGACCATATTGACTTTGCTTAAAATCACCACGAAGTAAATCAGCTAATGACCAGATGTAGGCGGCGAGGTTATTTGTTGTTTGAGTCATTTAAATTTTTTCAACATCCTTATTTATCATTATCAGGCGCAGGCCAATCCCTGCAAAATTGCGCTTTCTGTCGACTTTCATATCTTGCAGAATGCCAGACCTTCAAGAAAACAAATTCTAATCAAAATGGGATGATACGTAAAATATATTTTTAAAAATGATTTTAGGGGGGGGGACTGAAAAGAGATGAAGAGTTTAAGAGAGGACAACTTTGAATTTCTTTCTTCCTTCAATTCGGTAAATAGTGAAGTCGCGATCAATTGTTGCGATGGTGTTAAGACTGAATTTTTCTGCCAGGTACACTGAACACGAATCAGCAAAATCCATAGGCAGGTCACGATATTTCTCGGTTAACTCTTTAAGTCTTTGGAAATCACTGTTTTCGATATTTTGAATTTCAACAGCTCCCTTATGTATCCACTCGATAAAATCAATTTGGGCATTTTGATTGAAATTTAATAAATGAAGCGTTTCAGTAACCGATGCAATGGTTGTAACCAGAGGATACGTATTTGATTTTATGAACTGGACGGCTTTGTTGTGATATTTATCTGAAGCATCAAATAGTGCAATCAAAGGGCCTGAATCAATTCGGATCTTTCTCATGTCCTCTTGGTTCTGATTTTGCTTTTTATCAACTCTTTTCTGTCTGATGATAAGTTGCCAAGCCCACTTGAATATTTACCAAATAAATCTTCTCCAAGATTTCTTGCAGTATTATTAATTTGTTTCTCTAATTTTTGATCTAATCGTAGTGTGATCATATCGCCACCTCCGTATTACATATTGTAATGCTAAAGGATCATAATGTCAATCTTCATTTGTTAGAGATAACAAGGACTTGCGATGGATCCGGCCCAGTTTCCTCCGCAATAGCACCTTTAACATTACTTAATGATCAGCTTTAACAGTTTGATTTTGGATAATAGCGGGATATGTTTATCCTAGAGAATCTCCACACTTTTCCTTATATATTTTTACAATTTTTTTCATTTTTAGTGGTGTAGTACATCACACAAACAACGATTAATTAGAGATAATAACCACCAAAGAATACGTTTTTATGGAGATTACTATTGAAACGCTACGCATATCCCATTCTTTTTGGGAAGGTGGAAAAATCTTAGGTTCTTGCAAACATCAAAGAATTGGCGGACTTTCCTTCAATTTATCCAGTGGATAGTGGGTGCCACGCCATTCAATGCCTTTACCTGCCAGCGTTTTAACCACACCCGTTACAATAATATAGATGTTGATATACGGAGTCACGAGAGAAAACGGCAGCGTTTTATAGATTGTCCCTGTAACTCTAGCACCATACGCAGCAGAAATCAGCCTGATCCCCACGCACAGAGCACAAATGACCCGGGTGGTGCCAGTGGTCAGAAAAACTACCCATAATGGCAGGATCGTCAATACGAAAATCACGCACACCGCAATCGTGGCGTAGGTGATTCTGAAATCATAGAGGGCAAAAATATTTTTCATCAATCCCTGGATCATCTTCCGGGTCGAGTCGTACCAGTGAACCTGGAGAAAATCATAAGCAGTTACACATTCCTGCTTAAACCCACTCTGTTTGATGACCTTGCCAAGCATTATGTCATCGATGGGATGCATCTTGATTGCTTTATGCCCGCCAATTTCCATATACACCGTTTTTTTGATCAGATTAAACGCACCCACTCCCATAAAGTGTTTACTTTCAGGGTCACTCACCTTCCATGGTTTGAACAGAAAAAACAATCCTCCTCCTGCATCCACCATCATGGCATTAAGCAAAGCACCCCGGGCAATATTTTTAAAAATAAGGGACAGATGATCAAGTTTCTCACTGAGCATCAATGAAACAGCACGGGACAAGGTTGATTGAGCAAACAGGATATCAGCATCGGTGAGTAGAAGGTAATCGCCTTTTGCCTGCAATGCTCCCTGATGCAGAGCATTGTTTTTTCCAAGCCACCCATCAGGTAAGGTGGAAATTGTTAGAATTTGAAGCTTGGGATATTCTGACTGCATATGCTGCAGAACTTCACCTGTGCTGTCAGTTGATCGATCATTAACAACTAGTATCTCAATGTTATCGTAGTCAAGGGTGAGTAATGAACGCAGAGCTGGTTCAATTGTATCCTCTTCATTGCAAGCTGGCACAATAACAGAGACCATGGGACTAGGAGAGGCAGAGCCGTGAGGTTTGATATTCCCAAGGGTTCTCAGCTTCCTCATGCCAAGGACAATATCAACAAAAGCATATACATTACAGAAGAGTACAAGTAGTGCCAGTATGTTCAGAATTATCATATCTCTGACGTCGCACTGTGTATTGCTCTTTTTTCAAGAAACGACGAAGCTTTTACTTTTGAGACTCTTGCCAGCTTCTGCATTAGTTCAAATGGAACCTCCCGAATACCAAAAGTATCTTCTATATGAGTGATCATGGAAATCCAAAGATGTCCGGTCATTTCAGCGTCAGCCAGTGCCCGATGAAAGGTTCCGTCGGTATCTATATCGCAATAGCTTACAAGAGTTCCAAGCTTATGATTATCAGCATGGGGATACACCCGGCGAGCAGTCAGCATGGAACATGCCACAGGATTACATCTTGATCTACCGATAAACTGGAATTCAGAGTCCAGAAACCTTGTATCAAAAGATGCGTTATGTGCAACCAGTGGCCAATCACCTATAAATTCAGCAAATTGTTCCATTATCACTTCACAGGGCGGCGCTGACGCAACCATACTGTTGCTGATACCGGTATACGATTCAATAAACGAGCTAATTCTGAATCCGGGATTCATCAGGCCTTGAAAGCTATCTACAATCGTGTTGTTCTCAATACGAACAGCTCCAATCTCAATGGCTCTATCGCCATGAGTAGGAGAAAGACCTGTTGTTTCAAAATCGAGAACTATAACCGGGGCACCACTCATGAAATCACCCTCTTAAGTAATCAACATACAATTTCATCTTTTATTTTCCAATGTCCGTTATTTTTGAGCCTACATGACATACAAGCATCCAGCTTTTTATAATTTACTCTAGCCTAATCCGTTGCATAGCCACTGTAAAGGGTCCTTCAATAATCCTCTATCAAGCCGACTCCAGAAGATAAGCAGATAACAGAAAACACAGCCTGACAAAAAAAATGCCCAACTCACAACAAATCCTTGATTTTTCCACTATTTTGTGCCGATACTTACCATAGGAATATTTTCAAGAATCTGCTGAGGAGGACACCATGTCACCAAAGAAGAATCAAACGCTCCATCGTCAGATACCTACGGTTAAAAAGGGTATAAGTACCATTGAACATACTTTTCAGGGCATAGAAGAGATACGTCTACAATTTCAGGACCTATGACAAAAGGATTCGTCATGGTGTTAGTTTTATGATGAAAGTTTTTTTGAGAAAACATTAAAATACCAGACAGAAAGCTCAAATATTTTATTTATGTTATAGATAATAATCTGGCTAAAATCAGTATTGTCCAGTTAAGAATTCGAAGTCTACACTATCTTCAAGAGGGTTTGAGGCTCACTGCAGTCAGCGTATTCTGGAAGTTTCGTAGTATTTTTTGCTCTTTTTACGTTTTTGTTTGTATCAGTCTTTGCGAGGAACTTGCATGATGCAAACGGAAGCGTAAAAAGAGTGTAAAAATCAAGAAAGTTACAGTTCTAGCGGACTGCAGCGAGCCTCAAACCCGGTT
>JAOZLQ010000149.1 GCA_029934755.1 Desulfuromusa sp.
AGCAGACAGCAGAGTAACAGGGTCAAAGGGAATTTACGCCAGGTCAGCAGGAGCAGGACAATACCGAGGATGACCGGTACGGTCTCCAGAAACCACGTTAGCAGGTCATAAGGCTGATAGAATGATATCGCCAAGGCCACTAAAACAATGATCAATAATAGCAAGGGCAGTTTTTTCTTCATAAAAAACTCTCCATTACAAAACTTGAAGAAATAATAACATTCTCACGAAATTTTAAAACGACTAACCCATGATTATAAATACATATTGACATGCGCATATATGTAGAGATAATATAAGACTTAATTAGTTAAGTTTATCCCAACTGCTAAATCACCGTGGTGTTATCGTGTTTTCCGGCTTGGATAACATGGTCAATACAACAAATATCCGTCCCAGAAAGGAAATGTTTTATGACACGTAAAATTATTCTATCACTTGTTCTAATTGCTTACATCAGTGTTGCAAGCGTTTTTGCTGCAGAAAAACCAAAAAATCCCAATCAACAGACTATTTGGAATTTGTACGTTGACTCAAAAGAAGCATATGCGATGAAGCAGAAATTAGGCGACCAAATGCTACTTATTGATGTCCGCGATCCGATTGAAATTATGTTTACCGGTTTTACTGATGTGGTTGATATCAATATTCCCTTTAAGATGGCCAACAAGAATGTCTGGAATAAAAAGAAACATGTCTTTCTGGTGGAACTCAATCCAAACTTTGAACAAGAAATTGCCGCCGCCCTGGAAGCACGTGGACTGACTAAAGAGGTTCCTGTTGTTATCATGTGCCGATCTGGTGGAACCCGTGGCGCACCAGCTATCAAGTATCTGGAAAATAAAGGCTATAAACAAGTTTATGTTGTGACTGATGGTTTTGAAGGTGGCAAAATCAAGGATGGAGAACGGAAACATTGGCGGCTAAAGAATGGTTGGAAAAATTCTGGGCTTCCCTGGAGTTACAAACTGAATGAAGAGAAAATGTATTTTCCACCAGCAAAATAGTTTCCCATCCTGCAACTAAATATTAATTGACCAACAGCGGGCTATCTATGTCATTAAGATGGCCCGCTGTTCTTACCCCGCTACCGGTTAAAAATTTTCAGTCTTAGCTGCCAAGCAATCAACATCTTCATCACCATCGGGATATCAAGAGAATCCCATTTATGCTACCTTCTCAAGATTCAGTAAAGATTGTATATCTTTCTCCCTTAATAAAATCGGATCCAGCATTTAATTCCAGTTGTTTTTAGGAGGTCCCATGAACAAATATCTTGTCTTACTTGCTCTGGCAGCAGCTCTATTGATACCTTTTCAATCCAGTCCTGTCTTTGCGTATGACCAACCCGCCAGCAATCTTGGATTTACCAGTTTTTTGGATGGTGCCCCCCCAGCTGGTCCCGGATTTTATTTTACCGAATATCTACAATTCTATACTGCTGATGATTTTGCGGATTTGGAAATTCCCGGCCAAGAAGTTGATGTGTGGGTCAACCTTAACCAATTTATTTATCAATCGAATCAGCCGGTACTGTTTGGCGGTAAATGGGGCATTGATTTGATTATCCCCGTTGTCAGCCTCGATAGTACAATCCTTCCTGATAATGGGACCGGCATAGGAGATTTATTGGTTGGGCCCTATCTGCAATGGGATATGAAAATGGGGGATAACGGTCCATTATTTGTCCATCGTATTGAACTACAAACCATTTTGCCAACCGGGAAATACGATCAGAATAAAGCCATGAACCCGGGAAGCAACTTTGTTTCCTTTAACCCTTATTGGGCTGCGACTCTGTTTATCAGCCCAAGGTTAACAACATCATGGCGGCTCCATTACCTTTGGAATGCCAAAAATAACGACCCTAATACCCCTTTTCCTGCTAACGATACTCAAGCAGGGCAAGCCTTTCACGCTAACTTCAGCACTGCCTACGAAGTCATTCCAAAAATCTTACGTCTTGGCATTAACGGTTATTATCTGAAACAATTCACCAGTTCTCAGGTTGATGGCAGTGATGTTCCCGGCAAGGAAAAAATATTTGGCATCGGTCCTGGTGCTCTCATCCATCTTGGAAAAGACAACCATATCTTTATCAATGCCTATTTTGAAACCTCAGCCGAATATCGCACTAAAGGAGAGCGCTATCAGGCACGCTGGGTACACCACTTTTAGCCATTACGGGTCAGAATAGTGGCCTTTTTTAACACTATCATTGTTAGGATTAACGTAATAGTTGAAGTGCATCCTCGGTGGCAGCTTCCAGAACTCCAGCATGAGCAGCCAGGTCAAGAACTGTAATCCGTTCACGAATCGCACGACTGTTCAGTGCAGCCAAAACGAACTCATCTTCGGTCAACCGAAAAGCATCAAGACTGAAGGGGGCACCGATTCGGGCAAACAAATCGGCAAAATACTCAGGTGGATGCACTTGATGGAAAAGTTTCTGTAAACTATTCCATTTTTGTGGCAGGAGAGTATCAAACTGGTGTAAAGCATCCCGCTTATTTTGAAATTGCTTGGCAACTTCATTAGCATAGGCCCCCCATATAGTGGGAATCCGTGCTGCTGTTACGGTAAATAATTGCTCCGCTAGGCGGGGTAAGTCGCCCTGTCCTAATTGCGACAGCCGCTGATAACAAGCCGCTGACAAAATAATCCCTGCACCAACCTGTAAACCGTGAAGTTCCGGTTCACGCCCCGTGATCGGTTCACGCATATCCCAGAAATGGGAGACAAGGTGTTCCCCGCCCGAGGCAGGAGCACTTGAACCTGCCAAACTCATGGCAACCCCCGACAGCAATAAACCGTTAAACAGCCCGATCACTGCAGCCTTATCACCACGGCCAATAGCTTCAGGATAATCAGAATAACTCTTTTCAACCTCTGTCATCATTGCTGCCGGTAAACCACAATAACGACCACTGAACAACAGTGACTCACACTGCCAATCAATATCTGAAACAACTTTAGCCAACACGTCACAAAAACCCGCTTGCCGCAATTTTAGTGGTGCTTGTTGAATCACTTCGGGGAGAGCATAAATTCTTTGTGGCGGAGTTGCGGGGAGCGTTCTCTTAACCCCTTTAACCTTGATTGCGGCAATTCCGGAGGTATAGCCGTTCATCGATGGAGCAGTTGGCAAACACCAGAAATCGACATGATCCTCGCTGGCAGAATATTTACCCAGATCGTTGATTGTGCCAGAACCGACCGAAACAATCAGTGCCACATCTTTAGAGTGAGCACGCACGGTTTCAATCAAAGCTGCTGTTGCCACCGGATGGGAATCAAACTGATAGGAAGTCAGGTTGACCCCTTCAGCCTGCAGACGTTGCTGCAAATCGGCACCAGCAACGGTATAGGTTTCTGGATCGAAAAGGAGCAGAACAGGGCGATCGCCATAAACAGCACGACAATCTTCCGCCAAAATTTGCGCCGCATCCTCTCCTGAATAGAGGGTAACTTGCGGCGCTGGATGTTCAAAATCACAGGTACAACCGGCCAGACCAGTTTCCGGGTCGACGACGCGGGGATGGTTACGAATCTTTTTATTCATCAGCTATTTTTCTCTTTCAACCAGACCCTTGACAAACCAGCGTTGCATAAATAGAACCACCAGAACCGGCGGCAGCATAACGATCAGCGCTCCGGCCATGGCGATGTGCCAATCGGGTGGATCTTCTGGAGAGGGTAGCAGATGGTGTAAGCCGATAACCGCAGTGGTCATCTTCGGATTGGTGGTGATCAGCAGTGGCCAGAGGTACTGATTCCAACCGTAGACGAACTCGATAACGACCAATGCGGCAATATTGGTTTTGGAGAGTGGAAACAGAACCTTCCAGAAGAAGGTCATCGGTGAAGCACCATCCATTTTTGCCGCTTCACAGAGTTCTTCCGGGATGGTCAGAAAAAACTGCCGAAACAGGAAGGTACAAGTCGCTGAAGCAGTCAACGGCAGAATCAGACCCGCATAACTATCAAGCAGGCTGAAATCAAGGTTTACCTCAATATCGTGGCCAACAAACCAACTGATTATGCCGTCAAGCCGTAGAGCATCCCAGACCGGTTGCAACGGACCGAACAGGTTTGCAGCCATTTCATAAGTTGGCAGGATCCGGACTTCAACCGGCAACATCAGGGTACAAAAAACTGCGGCAAAGGCTACGCTGCGGAGACGATAATCAAAATAAACAATCGAAAAAGCTCCAAACAGAGAAACGACAATCTTGCCGATGGTGATTCCGCTTGCCATGATAAAGGAGTTGAACAACTGGGTTCCAAGATCCCCCCGATTCCAGGCTTCACTGACATTATTAAATAGCTGATCCCCGGGGATCATCGACATCGGAACGCGGGACACTTCCTCAATCGACAAGGTTGCTGCAATCAACGCATAAAGAATGGGAAACCCGACGACAACAATTCCCAAGATCAGGGAAACGTAGGTGAAAGTATCGAGTACTGGTGTTTTTTCAACCATCATAATTTTGTATCCAGTGATACGCCAAATGTCGTATTCAGAGTCAAATGGCTACTGCGGGGCTCACTACCCCATATATTGAACTTTACGTTCTACATATTTGAATTGCAGAACGGTAATCAGAATAATCATAAACATAAGTACAACCGACTGTGCTGCGGAAGAACCAAGGTTCAGACCGATAAAACCATCCTGATAAACTTTATAGACCAAGATATTGGTGGAACCACCTGGTCCACCTTGAGTCACCGCATGAATGACGCCGAAGGATTCAAAAAATGAAAAAATGATCGTCATGACGGTGACAAAGAAAAACGTTGGTGAAAGCAGTGGAAAAGTGATGGTCCAGAAACGTCGAAACGGGCTGGCACCATCGATTGCTGCAGCTTCAATCAGTGACTTGGGAATAGCCTGAAGCCCGGCAAGGAAAAATACAAAATTATAACTGATATTTTTCCAGGCACTGGCCATGACAATCATCAACATGGCATTGGAACTTTTCAGCAGCGGGTTCCAGTCGATACCGAACCAGTTTTCCAAACCAATCGCCACGACCCCGTAAGAGGGATGAAGCAGAAAAAGCCACAAAATCCCCGAAATAGCCGGAGCAATGGCGTAAGGCCAGATCAACAGAGTCCGGGTCAACGTTGTGAGCTTCAACACCCGATTGGCCATGCTGGCCAAAAACAGGCCAAAGGCAATCGAAACTATCGCTACTGATCCACTGAAAAACAGGGTCGTTGCAATAGACTTCAGATACAGCGGATCACTGAACAGAGCAATATAATTATCAAACCAGACAAACTTGGTTCGAAATCCGAACGGGTCACTTACCTGAAAAGAGGTAATTACCCCCTGGATTGCTGGCCAATAGAAGAAAGTCAACGTGATCAGAATTTGCGGCAGGATCAGCAGGTAAGGGAGGGAGCGGGTTTTAAAATAGGAACGTTTTCTTATCATGGCAGAATAGTATCACCAATTTGGGGGCATCCTCAAGAAAAGGATGCCCCCAATTGAAGTTAAATGAATATTAAAGAATTACTTGTAGATTCTTTCAAACTCACGCAGCTTAACATTACTTCTGGCTACAGCGGCATCCATTGCCTGCTGAGGTGTCTTGGAGTCGTTCCAGACCAACTCAAGTTCCTCATTGATGATATTTCGAATCTGAAT
>JAOZLQ010000150.1:0-1674 GCA_029934755.1 Desulfuromusa sp.
CAATCAGCATCAGGCAATAAATCCGCTTCATGCACACTCCATATTTTTTTTGATAAGAAAAAAGGGGGACTCCCTATTAGTCAAACAGCTCTTTGACTTTATCAAAAAACCCCTTCCCTTGGGGATGAATTTCTTCACCACCTTCATTGGCAAAATCTTGTAAAAGTTCACGTTGACGAGCATTGAGTTTGGTTGGAACTTCAACTTTCAAAACCACTAATTGATCACCACGACGATTATGCCCCTGCAGGGCCACAATCCCTTTGCCCGAAAGCTTGAAGACTTTACCCGTCTGAGTCCCCGCAGGAACCTTAAGGTTGAGTTTTCCTTCCAGAGTAGGAACTTGAAGATCACAACCAAGAGCAGCTTGAACAAAAGAGATCGGGACTTCACAGATAACGTCCTGACCATCACGCTTAAACAATGAATGTTCTTCAACGCTGATAACGACATAAAGATCCCCTGGAGGACCGCCCTGAGACCCTGCATCCCCTTCACCACTTAACTTCAGACGAATACCATCTTCCACTCCAGCGGGAACCTTTAGCGCGACAGTACGTTTGCTCTTGACCTGTCCGGTTCCCCGACAGTCCGGGCATGGATCGGAAATAATTTTCCCCGTACCACGACAATCAGGACAGGGTCGCGTCATGGTAAAAAATCCTTGTTGATAACGAACTTGTCCTGCCCCACGACAGGTTTCACAGGTTTGTGCTTCAGTCCCTGGACGCGCACCAGAACCATGACAGGTATCGCAGGCTTGTTTACGTGGTAATTGTAGATTTTTTTCGGTACCAAATGCAGCTTCTTCGAAACTGATGGTTAAATTATAGCGGAGGTCATCACCGCGTTGTCCCCGGCTGCCTCGCCGTGATCCACCACCAAAGATATCGCCGAAAATATCGCCAAAAATGTCTTCAAATGGCGCCCCGCCAAAACCACTGCTGGAAAATCCTCCAGAACCGTTGACTCCGGCATGCCCAAACTGGTCATACGTTGCTCTCTTCTGCGAGTCAGAGAGAATCGCATACGCCTCAGAAAGCTCTTTAAATTTACTTTCTGCGTCTGTATTTCCTGGATTTTTATCGGGGTGATACTGGATAGCCAAACGGCGGTAGGACTTCTTAATTTCAGTTCCACTGGCGTTCTTATTGACTTCCAGAACTTCATAGTAATCGAGCTTTGCCAAAATAACTATCCTGATCTACAAAGATAGATGCCGGCCTTCAACGGGCCGGCATCTCCTATCTTGAGAATTTATTTCTTCTCGTCGACATCCTCAAATTCAGCGTCAACGACATCATCACCTGCAGCATCAGCCGCTCCGCCATCAGCGTCGCCAGATGCGTCACCAGTATCCTGGGATTGTGCATACATCATTTCTGCCAATTTGTGGGATGCCTGAGCAAGAGTTTCACTCTTGGTTTTAATCTCTTCAGGATTTTCACCCTCAATGGCTTTTTTTAGGTCTTCCAATGCCTCTTCAATTTGCTTCTTGGTGGCACTGTCCAGTTTTTCACCATGTTCGGCCAGTGATTTTTCTGTGGTGTAAGACAAACCATCAGCCTGATTACGGGCTTCAACTAACTCACGCTTATTTTTATCGTCACTTGCGTGAGCTTCGGCATCTTGAACCATTTTATTGATCTCTTCATCAGACAATCCACTTGATGC
>JAOZLQ010000150.1:1774-5651 GCA_029934755.1 Desulfuromusa sp.
GCACCAATAGCAACAACCTCATCGGGGTTAACTCCTTTGCTCGGAGTTTTACCAAAGATCTCTTTCACCCGCTCTTGAACCGCAGGCATCCGGGTCATACCGCCAACCAAGATAACTTCGGTGATTTCATTAGCAGCCAGTCCGGCATCTTTCAGTGCAGTTTGGCAAGGGCCGGTCAACCTAGCGATCAATTCACTACAAATACTCTCCAACTTGGAGCGAGATAGTTTGATATTCAGGTGTTTTGGCCCTGATTGATCAGCCGTGATAAACGGTAGATTAATATCGGTTTCCATTGATGAAGAAAGCTCACATTTAGCTTTTTCTGCAGCCTCTTTCAGACGCTGCAATGCCATTTTATCGCCACGAAGGTCGATGCCTTGATCTTTTTTAAACTCATCAGCAACATAATCTATAATGAGCTGGTCAAAATCTTCTCCACCAAGAAAGGTATCACCATTGGTCGATTTAACTTCAAAAACACCATCACCAAGGTCAAGAATAGAGACGTCAAAAGTACCGCCACCCAAGTCAAAAACTGCGATTGTCATCTCTTGCTTTTTATCCAGGCCATACGCCAGAGATGCAGCGGTTGGCTCGTTAATGATCCGCATGACATTCAATCCAGAAATTTTTCCGGCATCTTTAGTTGCCTGGCGCTGAGAATCGTTAAAATACGCAGGAACAGTAATGACCGCATCAGTGACTTTTTCACCGAGATAATCTTCAGCCGTTTGCTTCATTTTTTGCAGCACCATGGCTGAGATTTCAGGAGAACTATATTTTTTCCCACGAGATTCAACCCAGGCATCACCATTATCGGCTTCAATAATATTAAAAGGGCTGATTTTTAAATCTTTTTGAACTGCTTCAGAACTGAATTTTCGACCAATCAAACGCTTGATAGCAAAAAGAGTGTTCTCCGGATTTGTGACCGCTTGCCGCTTTGCCTGCTGACCGACCAGCCGTTCTCCGCTTTCAGTAAATGCAACAATCGATGGAGTTGTCCGTGAGCCTTCCGAGTTGGCAATAACCACCGGCTCGCCGCCCTCCATAACTGCAACGCAAGAATTTGTTGTACCTAAATCAATACCAATAATTTTACCCATAATTTTATATCCTCCTTAGAGATTTTGTCAGAGTTTATTACTCTTTGTCTGTTTCTTCTGTTGTATCGTCAGCTTCAGTTTCTATTATTTCTGGCGCTTTTGCTAACATCACAAAAGCGGGTCTCAATAAGCGGTTATTAAGTTGATAACCTTTTTGCATTTGCTGTACAACCGTATTAATCGGATGCTCGTCCGATACCATCAGCCCCATAGCCTGATGGTATGCAGGGTCAAAAATCTGCCCAACAGCATCAACAGGCTCTACCCCAAACTTACTCAACAACTGACCAAACTGTGTCAGGGTCATTTGCACCCCCTCAAACAGACCTTCATCACTTTCTGCCTGTTCTGCATGCTCAACAGCCCGTTCCAAATTGTCAATCACCGGAAGAATGTCACGCAAAATATTTTCATTGGCAAACTTAGCTAACTCTTCCTTATCTCTCTGGGTTCGTTTGCGCAAATTATCCATATCCGCCAGAGTCCTCAGGTATTGCTCCTGGTTAGCCTTGGTATCCTCTAAAGCCTGAGCCAATTCGTTGCGCAGACTATCAATTTCATTTTCAATGACCTCAACCACCGGTTCTACACGACTCGGTATTTCCTGCTCAGCCTCTGGTTCTTGATTCTCCGTTTTTTTTGCCACTTTGTATGCTCCTTATTGCTATCAATTTTGTTCTATTTCCCGATCCAGAACCCGACTGACAAGTTGGGCGGTAAAATCAACAATTGGAACGACCTGTGAATAGTTCATTCGAACCGGACCAATAACGCCAAGGGTACCTATCGCCCCTTTTTGATTGGAAAAATTCGAGGTTATTAAACTGCATCCTTGCAGATCGATATCACTACTTTCACTCCCGATAAAGATCTGTACCCCTTGCGCAGATTGACCGCGATCCAAGAGTTCAATCAGAACCTTTTTACTTTCAAAAGCTTGTACCAATTGCTTCATTTTCTCCGGGGTAGAAAATTCCGGTTGCCCCAGCATCAATGATGCACCTGAAACATAAAGCTGATCTTCCACTTCATCTTGAAGCGCAGCACAAGAGAGATTCAATGCTTGTTGCTTCAACTGATCGTAATGAATCCGATCTTTCCGTAGTTCCTCTTTCAACTTAATCCGAACATCATGGATTGATAATCCATTCAATTCACTGTTGAGATAATTACTGATATATTCAAGATCTTGAGCTGTCAATGATGAATTTGCCTCAATGACTTTATTTTGAACCAATCCGGTTTCTGAAACATAGATCATCAACAGTCGACCTTGCGATAGTCGAATAAATTCTATCTGTCGGAAGACCGTTGAGATAAACTTAGGTGCCATCACCAGTCCGGTATACTGTGATAGTCCTGAAAGAACCCGACCAACTTCCTGCATAACATCTTCCATTTTCATATTCTGGAAACGGTAGCTATTACGTAGGTTCTGTTTTTCGTTCTGATTTAGATCACGAACTTCGAGCAGGGTATCGATATAATACTGAAATCCTTTACCTGTCGGAATCCGACCTGCTGAGGTATGCGGTGAACAAAGCAGTCCCATCTCTTCCAGATCAGCCATCACATTACGCACCGATGCCGGAGACAGATTAAAGCTATGCTTGCGGCTGATCGCACGGCTTCCGACCGGTTCTGCAGAGGTGATATAGTCTTCGACAATCGCCTCGAGAATATTTTGGCTGCGTTCGTTTAATGAGTCAGCCATACGGATTTACTCCAGTAATTATATCTATTTTTTTAAGCTATCTGACTTATTAGCACTCAACAGGGGCGAGTGCTAATAGTGGAGACTATCAATGCCATGCTACTTTGTCAAGACTTATGGCATTAAGAGAGAAGGTCTTTTAGGCTTTATTGGCAAGTTATTTAAAGAAAAAAGCTGATCAGATGATCATAAAGAAGCCAACCACTCAGTCTAAATCTATAATGATCATTATCTAGATAGAGATACTGGTTGATTTTATTGAAAGCCGCTGTAAAAGCACATTCAACTGGAAGGTTAAATTTCTGCTCAAATATTCGCCGATCTATCCCGTCACTGGTCCGTAACGCAAGGTAGACAAATTCTTTCATTGCTCCTAACTGATCATACCCCTCCAGGAATTCTGCCGGATCTTCTCTAAGCAGTAATGATTGTTTATAACCCTTGATATCTGTTGGGATATGCCAACGCTCACCCCATCCTTTATCGATAAAACTGTGGGCTCCAACTCCAACGGCCAGACATCCATTGCGTTGCCAATAAATTTGATTGTGACGGCAGCGTCGTCCAGGTCGGGCAAAGTTGGAGATTTCGTAATGTTCATAGCCAGCACGACCTAATTTCTCATGCAGCAATAGATACTGGTCTGCATAGAGGCTTTCTTCACATGATATTAGTTGTCCTGATTGTTGCCGTGAATAAAATTCAGTGCCCTTTTCAAAAGATAGCCCATAGAGAGAGATATGCTCAGGGTTTAAACTTAGTAACTCAGATATTTCATATTCTAGAGACGGAACGTCTTGATTTGGCAAAGCAAACATCAGGTCAAGGCTCAGATTGCTAAATCCGGCTCTACGTGCAGCAACGATACTCTCCCGCGCCTGGGTTGCAGTATGAATTCTACCAAGTATTTGTAAATTTAGGTCGTTGAGTGATTGTACTCCCAGTGAAAGTCGATTGATTCCAGCCTGTCGATATCCTTGTAACTGTCCCAAAGTTAGTGTACCGGGATTTGCTTCTAGCGTAATTTCTGCCCCGGCCTTAATCCCGAAGGTTT
>JAOZLQ010000029.1 GCA_029934755.1 Desulfuromusa sp.
ACCTCTGGATTCCCGCCTGCGCGGGAATGACGGTTGCTGGAGGTTAAAGGATTTTGTAAGTGCCTCATTAAAATTACATTTGTCCATAAGTTTTGTTGATAGTTGCCAAACCTGTTTGGCATAGGCTATTCTCCGAGAACTTGAAAAATAGACATATCGTTATTGGATTGAATTATGAAAATATCTTCGGCTGAATTTATTAAAAGTGCAACCAGACCGGGAAATTATCCACCAAATGAGTTGCCGGAAATTGCTTTTTCCGGTCGCAGTAATGTTGGTAAAAGTTCGCTGATCAATGTTCTGGTTAACAGAAAAAGTCTGGTCAGAACATCTTCAACCCCCGGGCGTACGCAGTTGATTAACTTTTTTAGCATCAACGACCAGTTTTCTCTGGTCGATTTGCCTGGTTACGGTTATGCGAAAGTTCCTCTGGCAGTGAAAAAAGCTTGGGGGCCGATGATCAGAACCTACCTTGAAGTGCGCGAATCGCTCCATGGGGTAGTTTTTATCTTTGACATCCGCAGAGTGCCTCGTGAAGAGGACATCCGCATGCTCGATTGGCTGGAAGAGTTCGGTGTCCCAACAATTCCGGTTATCACCAAGATAGACAAAATCAGCCGTTCTCAGCGGGATAAACATATCAAGAAGATTGTTGAAGAAACAGGCCTCCCACGAGATGCGTTCAGTCTATTTTCCGCACATACTCGGGAGGGGTGTGATGAAATATGGGAGCGGATTGAGGCTGCTCTCGATCCTGATGAAACAGGTGATGGGGTATAAATGCAAGCAACACGGTTACATTTATTGCGCCATGGTCAAGTGGATGGGTTTGAGGATAAACGTTACAATGGCCAGTCGGATGTCCGTTTAACTAATCATGGTCGGCAGCAATCGGCAGCTTTTGCTGGTCGCTTTCAACATCAAAATCTCAGTGCAATTTATTCAAGTGATCTGTTTCGCTGTCGAGTTGCCGCTGATCAGATTGCACTGTTGCAGCAGGCACAACCTGAATACCACGAAGATTTGCGGGAGTTACATGTTGGCGACTGGCAGGGGCAAACCTGGCAACAACTACAGCGTGATTATCCTAATTTGTGGCAGGCACGACTTGATGATATCGTCAATGTATCACCACCCTCAGGTGAGAGCTTGTTGCAGATGGCACAGCGGGTACGACCGGTTGTCAAACAGATTATTTCCACCCATGTTGGGGGAGACATTGTTATTGTCGCCCATGGTGGGGTCAACCGGGTTATCCTGCTTGATGCCATTGGTGCTCCTTTAGAGCGGTTGTTTCATATTGAGCAGGATTTCGGTTGCCACAATATTATCGATTATTATCCAGACGGCATTGCCGTAGTGAAAAAACTGAATGGTTAACACACAGGTTCAAGGTTCAAGGTTCAAGGTTTCAGGTTTCAGGTTTCAGGTTTCAGGTTTCAGGTTTCAGGTTTCAGGTTTCAGGTTCTCCTTGTTCCTTGAACCTTTTTTCTATCTCCTAAAGGGAGTCAATAATGAAGTCAATTCATGTTATCGGTGCCGGGATTGCGGGTCACGAAGGGTTTACACCGCAGGCACTTGAACTGATTAATCAGAGCGAACTCCTATTTGGCGCACAGCGTTTACTGGATTTGTTCCCCGAGTATACGGGAGAGAAATTTACGGTTGATGATAGCAATCTGCCTGAAATGGTTGGCCGTTTACAGGACTGTGACAACCGAGTTGTTGTTCTTGCTTCGGGAGATCCTCTGTTTTTTGGGTTAGGACGCTATTTGTTGCGGAACCTTGCAGATGAGCTGATTGAATTTCTCCCCAATGTCACCTCGGTTCAATATGCTTTTGCCAAAATTCGTGAGCCTTGGGATGATTCTGTTTTCGTTTCTGGCCACGGCCGGGCACTGAAAGATGTTGTCGACCGTATTGTTGCCAATGATAAGGCGGCCATTCTGACTGATGATATCAATACTCCAGGGGCAATAGGCAGAGAACTTCTCAGTCGTCATCGTGGCGGTTATAAAGCTTATTTATGCGAAAATTTGGGGACGGATGCGGAAAAAATTCGTGTCACTGATGTTAAAGGTTTGCTCGCACTGGATGTCGCTCGGCTTAACGTTCTGATTCTGCTCAAAGAATATGAGGATACAGCACAGCAATATATTCCGACTTTTGGTATCCCGGACGATGAATTTGTCAGTATCAAAAAATTGATCACCAAAGAGGAAGTGCGGGTTGTCACGCTGGCCAAATTGAAGTTGCGTCATGATATGTGTCTATGGGACATCGGAGCGGGTTCAGGGTCGATTTGTGTTGAGGCAGATCATCTGCTGCCAAATGGGCGGATCTTTGCTATTGAACGCAACGAAGAATGTTGTCAGTTTATCAAAGAAAATCTGCAGAAATTTAACACCCGCAATGTTGTTTTGATCGAGGGTGGTGCCCCCGATTGCCTGGAAGAATTACCCGATCCTGATTGTGTTTTTATCGGCGGCAGCGGTGGCAACCTTTGGGATATCCTGGATACGGTTGATCAGCGTCTTGCAGTCGGTGGGCGAATCGTATTGAATGCCAGTACCTTGGATACTCTGACGGCTGCGAATGAGTATTTTGGTAACGCTGGTTATCAGGTTGAGGTGGTGACCGTTAATATCGCCAGAACCCAGCCCCATTCGAACTATAAAATCTTTGAGGCTTATGATCCGGTCTATATTCTTACTGCGGTGAAATAATACTTTGTAGCTATAAAAATCCCATGGCAAGCCATGGGATTTTTATAGTTTTGCAACGATGGGTAAGATAAAAGCTAATTATTGGCCGTTTCTGTTTTGATAATAACGTCAATTCTCCGATTAATCGCACGTCCTTCTGCTGTATCATTTGCTGCTAAGGGTCTTTCTGGACCGTAACCAATTGCGGTAAGTTTTTCCCCTTCCAAGGTTCCATTGGCAATGAAGTACTGTCTAACTGCCTCAGCCCGATTTTGCGAGAGCTGTGCATTGATTGCGCTTGATCCGGTATTGTCTGTGTGACCTTCAATAACAACGTGTGGCTCGCCAAAAGTTCGGATAGCTTTGCGAACTTGGCCCAGAAGGGAATAATTATCGGGCATGATAAGGTCTTTCCCGACTGGAAACTGCATCGTCTTTAACCGAATGACAAGATTTTTTGCTTGCTTATAAACCTCAGCCTGATCTTGAGCAAACATTCCTTGTACTTCATTGAATAGTTGCTGAAAGCGACGTTCAGATTCTAGACGGGCTTTGGTTTTCTTTTCTTGCAGGATGATCAGCTCACGTTCTCTCTGGGCATCCTTGCTTTGTCCTTCAAGGGTAGCAATCTTTTGTCTTTGTGAATCAATCTCCCCTTGTTTTTCCGTAAGTTTTGCTTCGAATTCAAGTTTTTCCTGCTGCCATTTTTCCTTGAGGTACTGATTGTCGTCTTGCAAGGACGCGACTGATCCAAGAATGCTCTGTAATTGAAGATCGGCAGCTTCATTTCTTAGGTCATGTCCACCCAGCTTGCTGGTAATTTGATGTAACTGATTTTCATGAAGCAAAGAGATTTCTTCCGGTAACATCGTAATAAGTGAATGACTCATAGCCATGATTTGGCCCAGCCGCTGTGCTTGAAACAGGGCTTTATTCGCCTTGTTCTGCATTTTTTCCCGTTCATAACGTTGTTGGGTGATAAACAGGTCAGCATCGCTCAAAGCTTTCTCAGTTTCTTGCAGAGTATTTGGGGCAAGTTTTTTTGCACCTTGATCAATATTGTCTGCTAACAAAATCCTGACTTCTCCCAGAGTATTTTCTTTGATGGCACGAAGCTCAAGATCAGCAAACCCTTTGGCGACTTTATCTTCATTCTTCTCTGCACGTGCGAGGTTGTTATTTTCAATATCGGTCGTTAAAGCAGTAAAGGCATATTCGAGTTCCTGATAATCATCTCCAAGAGATGCGGCTCCTGCTCCATTTGCTAACTCGCGGGCTTTTATAGCTTTAGAAATAGCTGATTGAGCAATCAGTGCGTATTCCTTTGCTTTGTTGAAATGGGCATGACCATTGGCAGTATTTTGTAAAATTCCAGACACTGAATCGTTGTTCGCCAGCCCGTATCTGGCTTTATCGAGATATCCTTCGGCTTTTGCATACCATGTTGGAGAGAGGACATGAACTTGTTGTGTGCGTCCTTCAGCGAGGGTTTCTTCCAGCTCGAAAATTTTACTACTTGGATTATCTGAAATAGCAACTGGAGCGACCTTTAACGCTGGACCTGAGCAACCAGTCAGGGTGATAAAGATCAATAGATTTAGCAAAAAAAAGATTGTTCTGTAACTTTTCATTTTTTTCTCCTTTCATCTGGTCGGGTGGAAATTAGGCTAACATCTTACGCATAATAGCCAGTGCAGCTTTCCGTCCATCGGCCGCAGCGTTCACAACTAAATTTGCACCACGGTGGCAATCTCCGCCTGAATAGACTTGAGGATTGTTGGTGATTCCGGAGGTTTGGTCAGTTTGGATTTGTCCCCATTTATCCGTTAGTATCCCAGATTTTTCGAGCCCAGGGAGAGGTGCAACATCAAATCCAAGAGCTAAGATAACTATATCAGTTTTGAAGCAGTATTCACTGTTGGGGATAATTTCAACCCGTTGACGACCATCATCATCTCTTTCTTTTAACTGAGTCTTTTCAACTTCAATACAGATCATATCATCCATTTCGTGACGAATTTCACGTGGACTGATGTTAAAAAAGAACTCGACTCCTTCCTCGATGGCATTATGGAACTCTTTGGCGCTACCGGGCATATTCTCTTCATTTCGGCGATAAAGGCATGAAACCTGACTTGCTCCGTCACGGATGGCGGTTCTCAGGCAATCCATGGCTGTATCTCCGCCGCCAACAACAACAACCTTTTTGTCTTGCATGGAGAATTTTTCAGCAACCTTTTTGCCAAATTGTTGCTGTTGTTTTTCGATCAGGTAATCCATCGCCAACATGACTTTGGGAAGGTCTTCCCCTTCAATCCCTGGTTGCCGACCTCTGGTTGCACCAATTCCGATGAAGAGAGCATCATTTTGTTCAATCAATTCGGACAATTCAATGTCTTGACCGATTTTTTGCTGTAGATGCAAATTTAATCCTGCTTTACGCAGCAATTTAAAGCGTTGTTCAACAAGTTTTTTATCCAATTTGAATCCAGGAATCCCGTAGGTCAGAAGTCCACCGGGACGATCTGCCTGCTCATACATCTCAACCCCGATTCCAGCGCGCAGAAGAAAATGTGCGCAGGATATCCCTGCCGGACCAGAACCGATAATGGCAACTTTTTGTGGATGACGGATACCGGGGAAGGGGAGTTGTAACCCTGCGGAAAATGCTAAGTCGGTAATGGATGCCTCTATGGCCCCGATTGCTATTGCGCCGAAACCGTCATCCAGAGTACAGGCTCCTTCACAAAGATGACCTTGTGGACAAATCCGTCCAAGAATTTCAGGAAAAGGAGAACTTTCATTTGATAGTTTGAACGCCCGTTCCAGATCTCTATCAGCAATTGCTTTCAGCCATTGTGGAATGTGATTTTGTAAGGGACAGCCGATAGTGGTGCAAAAGGGGTCACCACATTGAACACAACGTTCGGCCTGTTTGCGAACCTGACGATTGTTAAAAAAATGATAAATTTCATCAAAATTACGTAGCCGCTGGCTGGGTTCAATCTTTTCAGGGTCGTGACGGCTGGTTTCTATAAAATTCTGCATTCAGTCCCCTTCTTTTGGATTAAGCGGTGCTTTCATATCCTTCGGAGTGACCATCCAGAAGTAGGCTAATTCTTCGCGGAAGTCATCGAGAATTTTTCTGGCTTTCGGGCTGCTGGTGCGATTGAAATAGCTGGTCAGAATCTTCTTCAGGTAAAGTTTGCCTTCATTGTCATCGTCAACATCGATTCTCCGGGTACAAACCAGTTCCTGATTCAAACGGTCAATGAAATTTTTCTGCCGATCGTAAACAAAAGCGACACCACCGGTCATACCTGCGGCAAAGTTGATTCCGGTTTCTCCCAAAACCACCACGGTGCCGCCAGTCATATACTCGCAGGTATGGTCGCCGGTCCCCTCAACCACTGCCAATGCTCCCGAATTGCGAACTGCAAAACGTTCTCCTGCTGTCCCTGCAATAAATAATTTACCGCCAGTGGCTCCGTACAAACAGGTATTGCCAGCTGCAGAAGATTCTTCCTGGTAAATTTCTGGAGTGATGATAATGCGGCCGCCATGCATTCCTTTGCCGACATAATCATTACCAACCCCGGTCAGTAGCAGAGATATTCCTTCGGAGAGAAATGCTCCCAAAGATTGTCCTGCAACCCCCTTAAGTTTGATTGTCATTGCTTCTTTCGGTAAGCCCTGATCACCGTAAAATTTGGCAACCTCACCACTGATCAAGGTACCAAAACTGCGATTGGTATTGATGATTTCCCGCTCAATGACCATTTCGGTCTGGGGATTTTTGATGACTGGATAGACTTCGTTCAGTACCGCTTTTTCAAAAGTATTTTTATCAAATGGAGGATTTTCCTTTTGCTGGGTGTTGCTCCCTTCAACTTGCCTTAAAATGCCGGAAAAATCGAATTTGTTGAACTTGGGGTCATCGATCTGTTTTAGTAGATCGGTATGGCCGATGATCTCGTCAAGGGAGTGGAAGCCAAGTTCCGCCAGAATCTCCCGAACATCTTCAGCGATATTGGTCAGGTAACTAACAATTTTTTCAACTGTGCCGACATAATGGGTACGCAGGTTTTCATCCTGAGTCGCGATACCAACGGTACAGCGGTTGAGGTGGCAGACGCGGAGGATTTTGCAGCCGAGGATAACCAATAATGGGGTACCAAAGGCGAAACCTTCCGCTCCCATCATCGCTGCCTTGACGACATCGCGACCAATCTTTAAGCCACCATCGGTTTGCAGTTCTACCAATTCGCGCAGGTTGTTGGCTTTCAGGCTCAAATGGGTTTCGGTCAGCCCCAGTTCCCAGGGGTTCCCTGCAAATTTAATCGAACTGAATGGCGCTGCACCGGTACCACCATCATTGCCGGAAATGATGATTTTATCCGCATAAGCCTTCACAACTCCAGCTGCGATGGTGCCCACTCCTTCGGTGGAGACAAGTTTGACACTGATAACGGCATCAGGGTTGACCTGTTTTAGGTCAAAGATCAACTGAGCCAGATCCTCAATAGAATATATATCGTGATGCGGCGGTGGTGAAATCAAGGTGACTCCGGGGACGGTAAAGCGCAATGTCGCAATCATCGGGGTGACTTTATCTCCCGGCAGTTGTCCCCCTTCTCCTGGTTTTGCCCCCTGAGCAAGTTTAATCTGGATCTCATTGGCGCTGCGCAGATAGCCGGGGGTTACTCCAAACCGACCCGAAGCAATCTGTTTGATTTTGCTGTTACGTACCGTTTTGAAACGCGCGGCATCTTCTCCACCTTCACCGCAATTGGATGATCCGCCCAGCTGATTCAGTGCTTCTGCCAGAGCTTCATGAGCTTCTGGAGAGAGAGCACCAAGGGACATGGCGGCAGAATCGAAGCGGCGAGTAATCGCTTCAATTGGTTCAACCTCATCCATGCTGATCGGCTGATTTGGGCTGTTAAATTCCAGTGCATCGCGAATAAATTTAGTGCCACGTTCAGTGATCAGTTTTCGGAATTTCAGATATTCTTCGCGACTGCGGATCTCTGCAAATCGGTGTAGTTGAGTCACAACCTGAGAATTGAAATCGTGATATTCAAAACCGGGATTGTCTCGATAGAAGCCGCCAATCTCCAGGGGATAAATCGGTTGCATGAAGTTCTCGACAAAATGTTTCCGATGAATTTTTTTAATCCGCTCTTCAAGATCAACAAAATCCAGTCCTGGAAGGAGCGCCGCCGAACCTTTGAAACAGGTCTCAACCAGTTCTTCACTCAGACCAATGACATCAAACAGGGCCGCATTACGATAGCTGGAAACCGTGCTGATTCCCATCTTTGACATGATTTTGAGGATCCCTTTGGTCAGGGCATCGTAGATATTTTTCAGTGATTCGCGGATATCTTTAGTTGATAAATTGCGTTTTTCGCAGAGTTCCAATCCGGTGGCGTAAAGTAACCAGGGATAAATTGCGACACTGCCATAACCAATAAGAACGGCAGCTGAATGGGGATCGAGGACTTCGGCAGTACAGGCAACGATGGTGACATCCTGTCGCTGGCGGGCTAGCAATAGTTGCTGGTTGATGTACCCGACCGCCATTGCCATAGGGATCAGTCTCTGTTCAGCAGAAAGAACTCGGTCATCCAGAATGACGATGCGGACACCACCATTTTGTACAGCTTTGACAACACTTTCTCCCAGTTGCCTTAGTGATTTTTCCAGATCTTGGGTAAAGCCGGTCGTAAAGCTTTGCTGCTTGTAGCAGGTTTCATAGCGGGGCAGTTCAGGGTCACCGAAAGAGAGCAGCGCTTGGTAAATGTCGTAGGAGAGGATTGGTGAGATGCTTTTCAGTCGCCTGGCTCGGTCTTTGGTTTCAATCAGTGGATTGCCGATCCCGCCGAAACCGATGGTTGTCGACATCACCGCTTTTTCACGCAATGGATCAATCGGTGGATTAGTCACCTGGGCAAATTTTTGTTTGAAGAAATCAGAGAAATTCCGCTGCTGATCTGAAAAAGCTGCCAGCGGGCAGTCGTCCCCCATCGATCCAACCGGCTCCTTGCCATCTTTTATCATCGGTCGAATCACTAGATCGACGATTTCACTGGTGATATTATGGTAGCGCTGCAGCTTGTCCAGTTCGGGGTAGCGATAGTCGCTGAGATCTTCAAATTGACGTTCAATAAATTCCTGCAGGTAGTAGGTGTGTTCGGTCAGCCAACGGTTGTAGGGTTGCGATTCCATCAGGTAACGATCGATATCGCGGGGATAGAAAATTTCCCCATGATTCAGGTCGACAGCAATCATTTCACCACTTTGCAGACGGCCACGTTTGCTGATCATCTCCGGTGGCGTATCGAGAACTCCGTACTCACTGCTGATCAAGATTCGATCATCGGTCGTGATGATATATTTTGCCGGGCGTAAACCGTTGCGATCAAGGACACAACCGATATAGCGACCGTTAGTCAGGCTGATGGCCGCCGGGCCGTCCCAGGGTTCGAAAGCGGCCGAGGTATACTCGTAAAAAGCGCGTAGTTTCGCTGGCATATTAGCAACATTATGCCGGGCTGGAGGGATCAGGGAGCGGATCGCTTTAAAGAAATCGACCCCGTTAGCAAGGAGGAATTCAACCATGTTATCCAGGTTGGCACTGTCACTGACCCCCTTTTCAAGAATTGGTAGAATTCGCTCAAGTTCGGTTGGTGAAAAAAGAGGACTTTCTGCAGCGGTGAATTTATTGAGAGCTTTAAAACAGTTCCCTTTGATTGAATTGATCTCGCCATTGTGGGCAATCACCCGTAGCGGTTGAGCCAGTTTCCATTGCGGCAGGGTGTTGGTGGAAAAACGCTGGTGGAACATGGCAAAGGATATTTTGAAATCTTCACTCTGCAGGTCAGGGAACAGCTTTTTGATGTAGGTCGGCATCACCAGTCCCTTGTACGATATCAGGGTACGGGAAAAGCTGGCGATATAGAAGTCTGGATCTTCACTCAACTGATGCTCAACCTCTTTACGGGTCAGGTAGGCCAACGCATCGAAACGGTGAGTTGCAATCAAGGCGGAAGGAACAACAAACAGCTGCACAATGTTCGGTAGCTTCTCCAGGGCATATTCACCCAGAGCATCCGTATCCAGTGGAACGACACGGGTTAGGAGAATGCTCAGATCATTCTTTTCGCAATGCTCCTGAAATAGCTGCAGCTGTTTTTCGGCATCGCTGAGAAATAATGTGGCAACCGCAAACTGTTTTGGCAGTGAAATCCCATTTTCTTCGGCAATCTTGCGCATGAAGCTGACTGGCATAGAGCAGAGTAGCCCACTGCCATCGCCAGTTTTTCCATCGGCTGCGATTGCACCGCGGTGCATCATGCGGCTGAGTGATTTAATTGCATCCTGAAGAAGCTGGTGACTTGGCTGGTTATGGATATGAGCCAGCAGTCCGAAGCCACAGTTGTCGCGAAATTGTCCAGCAAGATTCATCGATATTTATCCTCCACAGCTTACTCATGGATCCAGGTAAAAGAATCTATTCAGCTTTGGATGTGCTGAATAATTACGAAAACTATTGAGACACTTGCAAAACCCTTCCCGATTAGTACTAATCAGGAGACCCTTTAATCTTCCAGTAACCGTCATTTTTGCGCAGGCGGAAATCCAGAGGTTTTCTGGGTTTGTCAAGAAAAACTGGATCCCTGTTTTCACCAGGATGACGACTTTTGCAAGGGGCTCTATTAAGATACTCTTCGACAATATACCTCTTTTTTATCCTGAACGGTAGGTCTGTGAGAGGTCAGACCTTCTGGCTGAATGTTTTCTGGCTAAGGAATTGCCCAGCACAACTCACCTTGCTGAACAGTTAGATCAAGTGATATATAAAAAGCCCCCCGGCAATAAACCGAGGGGCTTTTGGTGCTGCTTATTGTTGTTGATCAGACCACGCCCATCGCCAACATGGCACGGGAAACCTTGATGAAACCGGCGATGTTCGCACCGACGACATAGTTGCCGGGTGAGCCGTATTCCTCAGCAGTTTCGTAGCAGTCTCTGTGGATGTTCTGCATGATAATCCGCAGGCGATTCTCGGTGTATTCAAAATCCCAGGAATCGCGAATGGCATTCTGCTGCATCTCCAGAGCCGAAGTGGCAACCCCACCAGCGTTGGCTGCTTTACCTGGCCCGTAAGCAATGCCAGCATCCTGGAAGACTTTGACCCCTTCCGGTGTGGTTGGCATATTGGCCCCTTCGCCAATGGCGATACAACCATTTTTGACCAGCATGGCAGCATCTTTACCGTTAATCTCATTCTGGGTTGCCGAAGGCATGGCGACCTGGCAGGGGATTTCCCAGATGTTTCCACCATCAACATACTTGGCACTCTTCCGCTCTTCAGCATAAGCGCTGATCCGGCGCCGTTCAATTTCTTTGATCTGTTGAACCAACTCCAGGTCGATGCCGTTTTTGTCATAGATATAACCACCGGAATCTGAACAAGCGACGACTTTGCCGCCGAGTTGATGGATCTTTTCAATGGTATAGATGGCAACATTGCCGGAACCTGAGACAACACAGGTTTTGCCATCGAAAGAGTCTTTGCGAACTTTAAGCATTTCATCGACAAAAAAGGCTGCGCCGTAGCCAGTCGCTTCGGTACGAACCAGTGATCCACCCCAGTTGAGCCCTTTTCCGGTCAGCACGCCCGCTTCCCAGCGATTGGTGATCCGTTTGTAAGTACCGAACATGAAGCCTATTTCCCGGCCACCAACACCGATATCACCAGCGGGGACGTCGGTATGTTCGCCGATGTGACGGTAGAGTTCCATCATGAAGCTCTGGCAGAAACGCATGATATCGCCGTCAGTCTTTCCCTTGGGATCAAAATCGGATCCACCTTTACCGCCGCCGATTGGCAGACCGGTCAGAGCATTTTTGAAGATCTGTTCAAAGCCGAGGAATTTAACGATGCCGAGATAGACGGAAGGATGGAAACGCAAACCACCTTTGTAGGGTCCAAGAGCGCTGTTGAATTCAACCCGGAAGCCACGGTTGATTTGAACTTTACCGTGGGTGTCAACCCAGGGAACCCGGAAGATGATCTGGCGCTCTGGTTCACAGATGCGTTCAATAAGTTTGTAATGTGCAAACTCCGGGTGTTTTACCAGAACCGGACCGAGGGTCTCGAGAACTTCGTGGACTGCCTGGTGGAATTCTTTTTCGCCCGGGTTGCGGGCAATAACCGATTGATAGATAGGGTCAATTTTTTCATCCATAGCTGGTGACATGACTTTTCCTCCTGAAGATTAGTGGTGACAGAATCGCTTAAAAAATAGACACAAATTGTGTTGGCTGTATGATAGAAGGGTTGATAGGTGCTAGGACCCTGCAAAAATAACGCCATTGTGTATAAAAAATAAACTAATTCTCTAATTCATTAGAATTGCGAGGATAATAAATAGGCATTGAGTGGTGACTGGTTGTTTTTTTGATGTTGTTGCCAGACATTGAGTTTTTATCTACTCTATTCGGTAAAAATAAGTACTCTCTTTATTGTGATTTCTCTCTGTATTGAACCGTGCTGGTGGAATGTGATAGCCTCCCCGCTTGCTGATTCTTTCCCTTTTATTCTGGATACCTATGCTACTGCAAGGAACACTAGTTAATATTGTCGCTGTCATTGTTGGCAGTTTGATCGGACGCTGGGGTGGTCGTTATTTGTCGGCGAAAATGCGTCAAACTTTGATGGTCGGGCTTGGTTTGGCGGTTCTTTTGATCGGTTTGCAATTGGCATTAAAAAGCCAGCAAGTGATGATAGTTATTGGTAGCTTAATTCTTGGTGGTTTGATTGGAGAAGTGGTTGGGATTGAGACGCGACTGGAGGCGTTTGGCTTAGGTTTGCAGAAACGTTTTTCTGGGTTGGGATCTATTGCCGAAGGGTTTGTCACTTCCAGTCTACTGTTTTGTGTTGGAGCGATGGCAATTATGGGTGCGCTACAGGATGGCTTGGGTGGAAAGCCGACGATTCTTTATGCAAAATCGGCCCTTGATGGGGTGGCCGCAATTGCCTTGACTTCAACTCTTGGAATCGGGGTTCTCTTTTCGATTTTTTCGCTGCTGCTATATCAGGGAAGTATTACTCTGATTGCAGAGCTGGCACAGACAGTTTTGACCGAACCGGTGATTACTGAGATGAATGCGGTCGGCGGTCTGTTGATTGTTGCGATTTCATTTGATTTGATGGGGATAAAACGGCTTCCAGTTGGTAATTTACTTCCATCTATTTTTGTCGCAATCGGGCTGCTCTGGGGTTTTGGCCTAGCTTAACAATCCCCTGTATCAGTTATTCAATAATCCTTGAATTGTTTTTTGTAATTCTGAAAGCAGATATGGCTTTTTCAAGAATCCAGCCAGCCCCTTACCGACAAATTTTTGTGAGACCTCCTGTTCATTGTAGCCACTGCAGATGATGACTTTGACGGCGGGATCAATCCTTCTGAATTCTCGAAATGCTTCTTCTCCATCCATGTGTGGCATGGTTAAATCCATCAGCACAAAACGGATTTGGTTGTGTTGTTGTTTGAAAATTTCTAGTGCTTCTTCGCCGTCGCCAGCGGTCACCGTCTCAAAACCAAAATCACCCAACATCTCTTTGCCGATGTCTCGCACTGTCTCTTCATCGTCGACCAGCAGTACCAGACCGCTTTCGTGTAGTGGTGTGGTCTCTGTTTCTGTTCCTACTCTGACTGCTGGCAGTGTTGATGCGGGTAGAAGAACTTTAAATGTACTCCCCTTGCCGACTTCAGAATAAATTTTAATTGCACCGTTATGACCGCGAACGATTCCTAAAACTGCGGCCATTCCGAGGCCACGTCCGCTAAATTTTGTGCTGAAAAATGGCTCAAAAATTCGGTCAATTGTTTCTGCAGCTATTCCACTCCCCGTATCTGCAATTTCGAGAAAGACGTAGCGACCTTCCTGCAGGTTTTCATCCAGCCAGGTTTCCTGTAGATAAGTGCGGTCGCAATCCATGACTCCAGTCGAAATTGCAATAACGCCGCTGTTGTCGCCGATGGCTTCAGAAGCATTGATGACAAGGTTCATAATGATCTGTCGCAGCTGAGTTGCGTCAGCTTCGACGCTGGGGAGATCTGAAGCCAGATCATAACGTAAGGTTGCTTTTTTGCTGACAGAGACCGCGAGGATATGTTCCATCTCGACAATGATCTGCGAAGGATCCAACCCCTCAATGACAAATTTCCCCCTGCCGGAATAGGCGAGCATTTGATTGGCTAATTCTGCAGCTCGGCTTGCTGCCAGATTGATCTGGCGCAGATTTTCCATGGCCGGAGATTCTGCTGTCAAGCGCCGCTGTGCCAACTCACAGTGGCCGATGACTGCCATCAGAATATTATTGAAATCATGAGCAATTCCCCCGGCGAGGACCCCGAGGCTTTCGAGTTTTTGTGCTTGGAGCATTTGTTCTTCGAGCCGTTTTTGTCTTTCTTGATCTTTAATACGTTTGGTCATGTCGTGGATGATAGACAGAACACAGGGTTCAGCGTTGATTTCTATGGTTCGTGCCGACATCAGGCAGTTAGAAATCTGGCCGTTTTTGTGCCGGAAGTTAACTTCCAGACCTTTAAATTGGCCGTGTTCACGAAGCATGGTAACAAACTGCTCACGATCCTCATCCCGACACCAGATATCAAGATCCCCAGGGCGAGAGCTGCGTTCAATAACTTCGTCTTGCGTCCAGCCGACAATATTGCTAAAGCCTTGGTTGACTTCAAAAAAAGTGCCATCGGCAAGACGAGTCAGGGTTATGGCATCAGGGCTCAGTTTAAACGCTTGGGAAAATTTTTCTTCTGAAAGGCGCAAGGACTCTTCCGCCTGATTGCGCTCAGACATGTCCCGCATAAAAGTGTGATAGGTGCTGTCAGGCATCATTCTGCTGTTCATTTCAATGGCAACGGTGGTTCCATCTTTGCGACTGAAAAGTCGTTCCGTCTTAACTATTTTCCCTTGCTTGAGCAGATCATACCTAAGTGGTGAGCGTTGCTGCTGAGCTTCTGAAAATAACTGACTGAGATTCATGGCAACCAATTCTGTGTGGCTGTAGCCACTTAAAACTGTGGCACTCTGATTGGCGCTGAGGATATTCCCGTCTGGACCACCCGTGAAGATTGCGTCAGCTGCAAGTTCAATTAGATCTTCATAGCGGTCAGAATTAGCTTTTACCGTCTGTAAAGATTGTTTCAGATGTCGATTTTCTTCCTGTAGGGCGACAATTTGCCGGTTTAAAGCATCGGAAGATTTTGAGTTGTCCGTCATGTGCCAATCCTATTTATATCGTCACAAGTATTTCAACGCTGTTTTTGATTGAAGCTTAATATTTTCTTATAATACCTATTTCTGCGATGAAATATAGTTTTATTTGATCCGTTGGCAGAATAGCCCTGCAATGATCAGAATCAAGCCAGTAAGTGTGGCGGCCAGAATTTCTTCTCCAACCAGAAAATGGATAAAAAACAGGGAAAGAAACGGGGAAAGGAAGATCAGATTGCTGATTCTGGCGGTGTTGTCAGTCAGTTTCATCGCCATCAACCAGAGGATGAAACAGATTCCCATTTCAATGATGCCGACATAGGCAGCACCGTATAGGCCATTGAGAGGCGGCAGCCGTAATTCTGTTGTTAGCAGGTAGTATCCGAGGACAAAGGGGAAACTGCAGATAAAATTGACGAACAACCCGACCACCGGGTCGCGGCTGTCGCGGGTGTTGAAAATCCAGTAAAGCGCCCAGATAACAGTGCTGATCAGTGCCAACGTGACCCCGAACGGATCTGTAAACTGCAAGCTGAAAGGTTTTCCTTCGGTTGAAATGACCACGACACCACAATAGCTCACCAGTAGAGCCAGCCACTGTTGCCAGCCGATTTTTTGTTTCAATAATGGAACTGCCAGTAAAGAGAGGGTAATCGCCCAGGTGTAATTAAGCGGTTGAGCTTGTTGTGCCGGAAGCAGATCATAAGCTTTAAACAGAATCAGGTAATAGAGAAATGGACTGAGGAGCCCAAGTAGAATCGATAACAGATATTCACGCCGACTGCACTGGAATGCCAGATGTAATTTTCCCTGATAGATAAGGATAGTTCCCAATAGCAGTGTTGAAACGGAGCCGGAATAGAGGAGCAGTTCGATCGGACTGAAATATTGAAGTGATAATTTGAAGGCGGTTGCCACCGTTGACCAGAGCAGGACGGCACCCAGACCATAGAAGATTGCCTGCCGTTGCTGGTTCATGTTGTGCTCGTGTAGGTTCTGCGCCGACCTTTCAGCATCAGTACGACCAATCCGGAAAATATCAGACTGATGCCAAAAAATGCCTGGATGTTGAGTTGTTCGCCAAGGACTAGAATCCCCAAAGTTGCCGCGGTCATTGGTTCGGCCAGAGAAAGAGTGACGGCTGTTGCTACCTGTACCGATTGTAAGCCGCGGGCAAACAGCCAGTAGGAAAGTGCCATGGTGGCGAGTCCCAAGTGGAGAATTACGCCAATGGAACGTGGTTGCAGGAGCCAACCAAAATCAATACTGAGTAATGCAGGTGAAAGCAATAATGCTCCGATACAGACCACAACAGCCATGATGGCATTTGGGGCATGCTTTTCCAATAATCCTTTAATCATCAGGGTGTAGGCTGCGTATGAAAGCCCGGCACCAAGAGCCAGCAGAATGCCGATGGGATCAATGGCAACATCACCGCCACTGAAACTGAGTAATGAACAGCCGATGATTGCCAATATCGTTGCCAGTAACCAGCGTTTACCCGGGCGTTCGCCACGAAAGATCAAACCAAGCAGCCCTCCGGCAATTGGGGCGCTCCCGATCCCGATGATGGTGCCAACGGCAACGCCAGTTTTTGCTACAGCGGCAAAAAAACAAAGCTGATAACTGGCGGTAAAAGCCGCTGCCAGGAACACCGGCAGTAGTTTCCAATCACTGAATTTTCCCAGTTCCTTCCGTTTGATAGCCAGTAGCAACAGGGCAGTTCCACCAATGAGTAAACGTAATGCTCCGATCACCTTTGGGTCAAATCCGGCCGGTGCAAATGCCTGGGCTGTTCCGGTGGTACCCCAGAGGAGGGCAGCGCCAATGACAAACCAATGTCCGCCGATAGCTATATTTTGTTTTGGCTGTTGCTTGTTCATTGACTCAGGATTCTTTCGTTCGGATCAGATGTTCCAATTGGGGTGTTACGGTGCGTTGCAGTGCCACGACTGCCAACAGGCGTCCAATCACGTAAGCAATCGATGCTGCTACGACACCCGGCAGCGGAAAGTATAGCATTGCAACTAATAAAACGGAAAAAATTCCAACTGCTTCTATTGCAGTGGCAATGGAAATCGGATTGGTCACTCTGGTGACAATCAGAACTGAAC
>JAOZLQ010000151.1 GCA_029934755.1 Desulfuromusa sp.
GATGAAATGCGTAAATCCTATATGGAATACGCCATGAGCGTCATTGTCGGTCGGGCATTGCCCGATGTTCGTGATGGGCTCAAGCCGGTTCACCGACGGGTTTTATTTGCCATGCACGATCTCAACAATGATTATAATAAACCTTACAAAAAATCGGCTCGGGTGGTTGGTGATGTTATTGGTAAATACCATCCTCATGGTGATACTGCTGTATATGACACCATCGTCCGCATGGCACAGGACTTTTCGATGCGTCATCCACTGATTGATGGTCAGGGTAATTTTGGTTCCGTTGATGGTGATTCTGCGGCGGCAATGCGTTATACCGAAATTAGGATGGACAAGCTGGCCCATGAATTATTGAATGATATCGATAAAGATACGGTCGATTTTGGTCCCAACTATGATGATTCTCTGGAAGAGCCATTGGTTCTTCCCTGTAAATATCCCAATCTACTGGTGAATGGTTCTGAGGGGATCGCTGTTGGTATGGCGACCAAAATACCTCCTCATAATCTGGGTGAAGTGATCGATGGGCTGGTGGCGTTGATTGATGATCCGCGTATCAGTATTGATGAGCTTATTGAAAGAATTCCCGGTCCTGATTTTCCGACGGCTGGATTCATCAATGGAAAAGAGGGAATTCATGAGGCTTATAAAAATGGACGCGGTATTGTTCAGATGCGTGCCCGGGCACTGGTTGAGATTGATCGGCGCAGCGGCCGAGAAGCGATCATCATTACCGAACTCCCCTATCAGGTCAACAAGGCACGGCTGATCGAAAAAATTGCTGAACTGGTCAAAAATAAAAAAATTGAAGGCATCTCTGATCTGCGTGATGAGTCGGATCGTGATGGGATGCGGGTTGTTATTGAATTAAAGCGAGATATGATTCCTGGGGTTGTTTTGAATCAACTCTACAAAATGACAGCAATGCAGAGCTCTTTCGGGATTATTATGCTGGCGATTGTCTCCGGCCAACCTAAGATACTCAACTTGCGAGAAGTGCTTGATTGCTTTGTTGATCACCGCCGTGAAATTGTGACCCGACGGTGTATTTTTGAGCTGAAAAAAGCTGAAATGCGAGCTCATATCCTGCATGGATTAAAGTTGGCACTGGAGAATCTTGACGAAGTTATTCGGATTATCAAAGGCTGTGCAACCCCAGCTGAAGCCAAGTTGGGTTTGGTCCAGCGGTTTTCTTTTTCAGATATTCAGGCGCAGGCTATTCTTGATATGCGCTTGCATCGCTTGACTGGGCTTGAGCAAGGTAAAATTCTTGAAGAATTGACACAGCTTTTGGTACAAATTACTCGGTTGAAGGAAATTCTGGCCAGTGAAGTGGAAATTCTTAATATCATTAAGTTAGAGCTTGTTGAATTAAAAGACAAATTTTCCAACCTGAGACGAACGGAAATTTTAGATCGTAGCGCTGACTTAACATTGGAAGATATGATTGTTGAAGAAGATATGGTTGTAACCGTGACTCATGGCGGATATATCAAGCGCAATGCCGTGTCGCTTTATCGGGCTCAACGTCGAGGTGGTAAGGGAAAAACAGGTATTAAGCCGAAGGAAGAAGATTTTGTAGAGAATCTGTTTATTGCTTCGACCCATGCATACGTTCTTATATTTACCGATTTAGGCAAGGTTTATTGGCTTAAAGTTCACGAGATTCCTCAAGGTGGGCGGGCTTCGCGGGGTAAGGCAATTGTAAATCTGTTACAGTTGGCACCTGATGAAAAGGTGATGACAATTCTTCCAGTCAAGAGTTTTGAAAAGGATCAATATATTGTAACTGCCACGGCTCGGGGGATTATCAAAAAAACTGCATTGATGGCTTATTCCCATCCGCGAACCGGTGGCATTATTGCCTTAAGCATTGATGAGGGGGATAGTCTTATTGAGGCTCGTTTAACCAACGGAGAGCGTGACCTGTTGTTGGCTAGTCGCCATGGTAAATCGATACGTTTTCCGGAGGCTGATGTTCGCGCTGTAGGCCGACCGGCGCGCGGTGTGCGCGGTATAACTCTGGAAGCTAACGACGCAGTTATTGGACTGCAATCGGTGACCGCAAATACAGCTCTGGCTCTGGTAACGGTGACCGAAAATGGTTATGGTAAACGTACTGATATTGGCGAATATCGGGTTCAAAGTCGTGGTGGTAAAGGGGTTATCACGATCAAAACCAGTGAACGAAATGGTTGCGTTGTGGCTATTCGGATGGTCGAGGATGAGTCTGATCTCATGTTTATCACAAACCGTGGTAAACTTTTGCGGACCAAGGTCAAAAATATTCGTGCTATTGGCCGCAACACTCAAGGTGTGCGCATGATGGTATTGGAAGATGATGAGTTAATAGTTTCAGTTGCTAAACTGGCAGAGAAGGATACCGCGGATGGGATTGCATCGACTGAAGAAGCAATTGAAGCGGGAGTTGAAACAACAAGAAGCCCGGACGAAGAAATCTAGCCGCAACCGTTGGATTTTAACTATGCTGGTTGCCTTGGCTTTGGCAGCCAGTTTGTTTTCTGTTTATCAGCAGAAGCAGTTAACGGCTTCACAGCAGTTATTTGCACAAGGGGTAAAGCTGGAGAGTTTAGGAGAGATAACAGCTGCTGAAAAGATCTATCATGAAATTTATCAACATTATCCCCAAGGTCAAGAAGCTGCCGAAGCTTTATTGAGGGTTGGAAAGCTCTGGCAGTATGATCATCAAGATGAACAGATGGCACTGCTCAGTTATCTGAAACTGGAGCATAATTACCCCGAAAGCCTGTTAGTGTTGACGGCACGTGAAGAGGCTGCGCAGATTGTTAAATATACTTTGCGTGACTATTCCCGAGCCATTGAATATTATCAACATTTACTAGATTTAAATACGGGCACCCCAGATCAATACTATTATGAAATAGCTGATTGTTATTTCCGTCTCGAAAATTATTCACAAGCACGCATAGAATTTGAAACACTGCTGGAAATCTACCCTGAGAGTTTTCTTGTCCCCGATGTTTTATACCGCAAGGGTGGACTGTTACTGTTGGAGGGATTGGTAGCAGATGCGCGGAGTGCTTGGCAGGGTTTGATTGAACAATACCCGGACAGCAAATACCGTATCCAGGCTGAATTTGATTTAGCCAAACTTTTGGAAGAAGAAGAGCATTTAACCGAAGCTCTGCAGTATTATCGAAAATTGGAGGGAAGGTTGCAGTCCTCGTTGTTAGAAGAAAAAATTAAGCACCTTGAGCAACGGATTGCAAAGAAGTTAGAGGCTATTTAGATGAAGATAAATATTGCTGTTATTGGTGCTGGAAGTTGGGGAACAACCTTAGCTAACTTGCTTGCTGGCAATGGCTATCCAGTCACACTCTGGTGCTATGAGGAGGATCTGGCTGAGAGAATTCAGCAGGTGAGAATAAATGATCTTTATTTGCCGGGTGTTCAGCTTTCCAAAAATTTACAGGTCACAAGCAATTTAAAGTCTGCGGTCTCCACAAAGCAATTAGTGTTATTTGTAACCCCATCTCAAGTGACTCGCCGAGTTTTGGAGCAAGCTCTGCCAGATTTATTACCACAGGCTCTGATTGTTTCTGCATCGAAGGGGATTGAAAATGACAGTCTAATGCTGTTATCCCAAGTGTTTGAAGATCTCCTTCCAGAACAGATGCATCGACAACTTGGCTTTCTTTCCGGACCTTCTTTTGCAAAAGAAGTGAGTGTGGGCATGCCAACAGCCGTGGTTGTTGCCGCTCGAGATATGGTTGTTGCGGAAGAGATTCAGAAAATTTTCAGTACAGAGAATTTTCGCGTCTATACCCACAATGATATTATTGGAGTCGAGCTTGGTGGTGCGATGAAGAATGTTATTGCTCTGGCAGCGGGAGTTGCTGATGGTCTTGGTTTTGGACACAATACTCGGGCAGCATTGATTACTCGTGGTTTGACTGAAATGACTCGGTTAGGAATGAAGCTGGGTGGTGCTGCAGAGACGTTTGCCGGGCTGGCTGGAATGGGTGATTTGGTGCTAACTTGTACTGGAGATCTATCACGGAATCGTAGTGTTGGAATTGAGCTGGGCAAAGGGCGTAAAATAGAGGAAATTCTAGGAGGAATGCAGATGGTTGCTGAAGGGGTGCAAACAACCCTGTCAGCATATCAGTTGGCGGATAAATTGGGGGTTGAAGTTCCAATTATCGAACAGATGTATTTGCTCTTGTATCAGGATAAGGATCCGCACCAGGCGGTGAGTGATTTAATGTCACGTAATTTGAAGGCAGAAGCTGTTTAGGGAGGTATCGTGAAACAATTATTAATGTTAATCATCAGTGTTTTGTTTTTTGCAGGGGTTGTTTCCGCCGAACCGGTGGTAGAAATGAAAACCAGTTTGGGAACCATGCAGATTGAGTTGAACAGCTCCAAAGCACCAGTGACAGTGAAAAACTTTCTTGGGTATGTTGATCAGAAATTTTATGATGGAACAATTTACCATCGGGTGATCAGTAGTTTTATGATTCAGGGGGGTGGCTTTGATAAAACTACCAAGAGAAAGAAGCCCCTGAATCCTATCAAGAATGAAGCTGGTAATGGTTTAAAAAACAGAAAAGGGAGTATCGCTATGGCACGTACTGGAGTTGTCGATAGCGCGACTAGTCAATTTTTTATCAATCTGGTTGATAATAAATCGCTTAATCACCGTGGGACGTCATCTAGAGATTTTGGTTATGCCGTTTTTGGGCAGGTCATTTCTGGGATGGATGTGGTAGAAAAAATTGGCAAAGTTAAAACTATTGCTAAAAGTTCTCTGTTTCGAAACTATCCAGAACCACAGGTTATTATTGAATCTATCAGTAGGGTTAAGTAGTGATAAGTTAGGCGATTCAAATTAAAGGGGCGAGTTATGTCGACGTTCCGGATCATGAATTATCATATCAATGGCGCTAGGAGTGCTGCTGGAGAACTTGCACCTGAGCTTTGTGCTGCAGTGATTAGGGCGCAACAGCCTGAACTTGTAATGTTGCAGAGAATTGGATCGCCGATTGGAATCAGCTCGGTGGATCAGTTAGCAAAACGGGTCGGTTTATCAGCCTATGGATCAGAAGTAGAGGGAGGCTGTGCTTTTTTATCCAGTTATCCCCTGCAACATATCCAGGAAATACCCCTTGGGTTTGGCGGCCAGTGTTTACAGGCAGATCTCGAATATCAAGATGAAAGAATCCATCTGTTTAACTTGACACTCTCGTGGGATTTGCGGCAACGGCGGGAGCAGGTGAAGATTCTTATGGGAGAACAGCTGCTGAATAACCCTTTTTTGCCATGTGCAACTATTATCTGTGGGGATTTTGGTTTGCCTTGGTGGGGGAGCGGTCAAATTCCTCTGAATGAACATCTGAAACGTGCTAGCTTTCCAGTCTGGCGAGCCAACTTTCCCGGTAAAATCCCTCTTTGGGGGCGTGATCGGATCTATCTTCGAGGCCCGATTAAAGCGTTGGCCGGTCATGTCGTTATGACTGCTGAAGCACGTAATGCTTCGACCCATCTCCCTCTGGTTCTTACTGTTGAGACAAGCGAAACTCGTGAAGCCTTGAATATTAAGAAGAGAGCCAGAGTTTCCTCCAAACAAGCCAATCCTGTCTG
>JAOZLQ010000152.1 GCA_029934755.1 Desulfuromusa sp.
ACTGAAATACTGGAAATTCGCAACAGTATTCTGCAAGTGTCACAAGGTGTGCTCGATGTGCTTCCCGTTGTGGTTTTCGGTATTGATCCTGAGCAGATGATTGTCCATTGTAATGAATATGCGCGTGATCTGTTTCCCTATGGTGGGATTGGCCCATTGGGAAATAATCGGAATGAAGTGTTTTCTCCGGCGGTCAATATGCTTATTGACCGGTTAGGAAGCGAGCGGAACCCAAAAGATAATATTGAAATTGGTCAACAGCGGTTTCGTGGTGAGGTGAGAAGGTTGGATGAAAGACTCTCGCAGGGAGTTGTGTTGGTTCTGATTCCAGAGTCTTGATAAATATTTCGTTGATATTAACCTACTGTTGGGAAAACTGGTGTGTTTATGCCGAAAGAACAATTACTAAACGCTGGAAAACAGATTCTTTTTGTTGATGATGAAGAGAGCCTCGCTCTGTTAGGTGTAGATCTTCTGGATGATTTTGGGTATGTGGTTACCTGTGCGTTCAGTGGGGAGGAGGCATTGCAGAGGTTTCAGCAGAGAGTCGATCAATTTGATCTGGTGATCACTGATGAATCTATGCCGGGGATGAGTGGAATTGAGCTGGCACAGAAAATTTTCAGTATCTCACCGTTAATACCGATTATTCTCTGTTCTGGCCATCTGTTGACCATGCAGGAAGAGGGGATGGAGGAGACGAATATCACAGCTGTGCTGGCAAAAACAGAGGTTTGCAGTACCTTGCCGGGATTGATTGACAAAATATTTTCAGGGACTTAACCACTTAATACCGAACTTAGATCATATATATGTAGCAATCATTAGCAACGTTACAAAAGCAATAATAATGATTGATAACAATGAAATCCCAGTTGCTGACTCTCGCTCTGTAACAATCGCTTTTTCAATTTTTCCAACAACAGGAAAACTTTCAATTACAGTTCTAACATGCGGAGCCGATTTCAATTGAGTCGTTAAATCTTGTCCGGCCTGATGCGCTCCTTCGTGTTGACCTTCTTTCCAGCGCTGACTGGTGCTAACATTATAAACGACATTACTGACAGCAACATAGGCTGCGCGTCCATCACGGCCATCAAATTTGGCCAGTTCTACAATTGTCATGTTTTCTCCCTGCAAGGATATGTTCTCAGGCCATTCAGATCTTGAAATAGGTTTGACCGTTCAGTTGGGCAGAAAATTGAGTTAAAATCTGCTGCCGTTCCGTTACATTGATTCTCTTTTGTTTGACAGCCAACTCCATTTTGTCACGAAAACCTTTATAAAAGGAAGTCTGGTTGTACTCCAGAATGTTTAAAACTTCAGCGATTGTATCGCCAGATTGTTCTTTTGTAACATCAAATCCGCCATCTTCATTTATCCGGATGCTGATCACGTTGGTATCTCCGAAGAGATTATGCAGATCACCCAGAGTCTCTTGATATGCGCCCATCAGAAAGACCCCAAGGATATAATCCTCTCCCTCTTTAAGTGGGTGCAATGGCAAGGTGTTACTTTCTCCACCAGAGAGGACAAAGTGGTCAAGTTTGCCATCACAGTCACAAGTGAGATCTGAGATGGTTGCGGCCCGTTCAGGAAACTCATCAAGGCGTTGAATTGGCATGATTGGGAAAATTTGCCCAATGGCCCAAGTATCCGGCAAGGATTGGAAAACACTGAAATTACCGTAATAGATATCAGCCAAACTGTGCTGCAATCCTGATAGTGAAACTGGTATTTCCTCAATTTGACTCAGGCGATCAGCCAAAGTATGAGCTATAGCCAGAAATAAATTTTCTGCCATAGCCCGTTCACGTATTCTAATAACTCCACTTCTGAACAACTCTCTGATGCTGTCACGGTTTGAGAGTGCTTCGGAATAACCAGCATCAAGATTGATTTCGGTAGCAATTTCATTGAGTTGATATTGTCGGGCGACCAGCGGGTGACTGTTTTCTGGACAGCTCTCTGGAAGTGTGATGGCCTCATAGCGCATGATATTGAGAATATCGAATAACAGAATTGACGTATGGGCAACAGTTGCACGTCCTGATTCTGTTATGATGACAGGATGATCAATTTTATTCAGATCCGATGTTTCCTTAATCGTTTCAACAATACAGCGGCAATATTCGCTCAAATTGTAGTTGCGCGAGTGGCTATGAAGCGATTGATTGCCGATGTAGTCCACGGCCAGACCACCACCAAGGTCGAGATATTTTAGAGGAATACCCTCGACAGACAGATCTGCATAAAAACGGCTGGCTTCCTGAACTGCGGTTCGAATTTCCTCAATATCGGGAATTTGAGAGCCAAGATGACAGTGTAGTAGTTGCAGGCAATCAAGCATTTCTGCTTTGCGTAATTCATCGACAGTTGCGATCAGCTGCGCTGTACTGAGGCCAAAACTACTACGATCTCCGCTGGATTCTGTCCAAAGTCCACCAACTTTGGCAGAGATCTTGATGCGCAGCCCAATCAGTGGCTTGATACCAAGTTTCTGACTGCGTTCAATGATCAATGGCAGCTCAATTGGTGATTCGATAACAAAGAAACAGCGATGCCCGAGTTTATTGGCCCAGAGCCCCAGATCAATAAATTCCCGGTCTTTTTTGCCGTTGCAGATTAACAGACCATTGTCATTCAGGTTAGCAAGGCATAGCAGCAGCTCAGCCTTGCTGCCAGCTTCCAGCCCGTGTCCAAACCCTTCTCCAAAGTGACTGATCTCTTCGATGACGGTGCATTGCTGGTTGACTTTGACGGGGAAGACTCCATTGTATGTTCCCGCATATTCCGCATTATTGATAGCTTGCCGGAAAGTTTCATTGATCTCTGCGACTCGGGCATCCAGTAGATTTTCTATGCGCAGTAGCAAGGGTAATGTATGATCTCGATCATGGGCTGCCCTGATGATATCTATTATCGGAACGGCAACTTCACCACTTGCAAAAGGGATGGTGATAGTGACTTCACCGCTTGTGGAAATAGAAAAATCCCCTTCCCCCCAGCCTTTGATTCCATAGAGTGCAGCAGAATCAGCAATAGTCCAGTTTTTATTGGTTTGATTTATCATTCGGCAATATTGTCCCGGGCAAAGGTCGGCAGCATAAATGCGCCACAGTGTAGATCCTCATTATAATAGCGAGTATCGAAATTACGTGCTGCTGAACGATCATGATCGAAATCGCTGATCGGGTGGTATTGTTTACTGGCAAATGCGAAGCTCCAAAAGCCGCTTGGGTAAGTTGGAATAAAGGTTTGATACATTTCTACTATAGGAAATACGGCTCGTAAGTTTTGATACATACTTTTTTGAATTGAGTCATGATAAAAGGGGGATTCGCTTTGTGCGATCATGATCCCATCACCCTTTAAGGCAGAAAAAACTAAGCGGTAAAAATTTTCTTCAAATAGCCCAACTGCTGGACCGATTGGATCGGTTGAATCAACCAGAATAATATCAAATTCATTTTGATGATCACGGATGTAGGCTATCCCGTCATCAATATGCAATTTGACTTTGGGGTTGTTCCCGTCTATTTCAGAGGCTATGGAGGGGAGGAATTCGATAGATTTTTCGATTACCAGTCCATCGATTTCACAAAGCACTGCCAATTCAACTTCGGGGTGTTTCATGATTTCCCGGATACTGCCGCCATCACCACCACCGATCACTAAAACTTTTTTAGGATGGGGGTGGGTGAATAGTGCAGGATGGACGATCATCTCATGATAAATAAATTCGTCGCGTTCTGTGACCATGACCAGCCCGTCTAAAAGCATCATGCGACCAAATTCAAGTGTTTCGACAATATCCAATTGCTGAAATTTACTTTTACCGGAAAACAGGGTTTTGCTGATTTTCATGGTGATGCCGACATTATCGCTATGCTTTTCGGTGTACCAGAGATCCATAATTGATTCCTTAAAAGAAGTTATGCATGTAATTTCTACCGCATTTTGTTTTTCTGCTGATGAATTTTTTACCCTGCTGTGCTAAACAAATCAAGGCTCTGTTGGTTTTAACCAAAAACAAAGGGATAAAAAAATGACGAATGCGCAAAAAATAGGTTTTATCGGTGGTGGAAATATGGCGGAGGCAATGATTAAGGGGTTGTTGGTTGGAGCATTTCCGGCTGATAAAATCATGGCATCGGAGCCAAGTGAGTTTCGTCGACAACATCTGGATGATGCGTTTGGTATTGAACTTGCCGAGAACAATCTAACTTTGATGGAAAAGTGTGACATTGTTGTTTTGTCGATTAAACCACAGATTGTTGTTGAAGTATTGGAAGAGGTTGCTGGTGTTTACAGCAACGATAAACTGATAATTTCGATTTTAGCCGGGGTAACCACTGCGGCCATTGAGAAGTTTTTTCAGGGAGCTCCCCGAGTTGTAAGGGTGATGCCAAATACACCGGCTCTGGTTGGAGAAGCCGCCAGCGCCATTTGCCGCGGTCACTATGCCAGTCAAAATGACCTTATGGTCGTCAAACAGTTATTTGAGTCGGTTGGTAAAGTACAATTAATCGATGAACGGCAGATGGATGCTGCTACGGGATTATCTGGTTCAGGGCCAGCCTATATTTATACCGTGATCGAAGCACTTGCTGATGGGGGGGTGCGTGAAGGGTTGCGGCGCGATATTGCCCATGCCTTGGCGGTACAGACAGTGGTTGGTGCCGCATTAATGGTACGTGAAACCGGTGAGCATCCGGCTATTTTACGCGATCAGGTATGTTCTCCTGGGGGCACAGCGATTGCTGGTATCAGTACTCTGGAAAAAAATGGATTACGAACTACTCTGATGGAGGCTGTTTCTGCTTCTGCAGCTCGTTCCCGTGAATTGGGTGACAGCTGATGACTGGGCCGTCTCGTACTTTTTGTGAGAGTATACGAGTTAATTGAGAGTGCAATATCATGATTGATCAGTTCTGGACATTTTTTATCGCGATAACGTTATTGACCTTGTTCCCTGGTGTCGATTCTCTCCTGGTTGTGAGAAATACATCTCGGGGTGGGTGGAAAGATGGTATCTCCACCAGTGCTGGAATTTGTTGCGGGTTGTTTGTTCACGCCCTAGTCTCTGCCTTGGGAATTTCAGCTTTACTGTTGCAATCTGCAGTTGCATTTAATGTTCTTAAATTGATTGGTGGTGGCTATCTGCTCTGGTTGGGGAGTAGCAGTCTGTGGCAGGCAGCACGTGGGAAGTCATCAGCAGCGGAAAATCAGCCAACGATTGTTGCAACGATTGCTCGTCAATTTCAATTACAACGTTCTCTGCGAGAGGGATTTGTCTGTAATGTATTTAATCCCAAAGCGCTTCTTTTTTATATGGCTTTTCTTCCCCAGTTTATTGACCCAGGCCGCTCTCCGATTTTGCAATCACTGTTTATGGCCGCGATCCATTTTATCATTGCTATGATCTATCAAGGGTTATTAACAGTACTGGTTTGCCGGGTGAGTGATTGGTTTAAGAATAACCCGTGGGGTCGTCTTTTAGAAGGGCTGGCCGGTGTTGTTTTGGTTTCATTCGGCTTGCGAATTTTTCTGGAAAAACGGATATAAAAGTTTT
>JAOZLQ010000153.1 GCA_029934755.1 Desulfuromusa sp.
GACCAATGCTGAAGAGGGGACGATGACCAGTATCTCAGTTTCACTGGACGAAGCAGCTATCAAGTCACAAGTTGAGTCTTTTGTTAAAGGCTATAACGAGGTGATGTCTTTTATCAGCTCACAATCAAAATCAGAAGATTCCGATGCTGGAATTCTGGGGAGTGATCCTGGAATGAATTCTGTCAAGCGGCGCTTACAGGGTCTGTTGACAACAACGATTGACAATACCGGAATTTATTCAGCGCTATCACAATTGGGGTTGGAAACACAGAAAGATGGCACAATCATAATTGACGATGCAACTTTGTCTGATGCGGTTCAAAATAACTTGGACAGTTTGGAAAAATTGTTGGTCGGCGAGGGGGAAACAGAAGGGGTTGCCGTCAGATTTCAGGATTACCTGGAAGGGATGACCAATTCTGTTGATGGTCTTTTAGCATCAAGTACAAAAAGCACAGAGTCAACGGTGACCCGGATTGATGATCGCATTGAACAAATTGAAGCGCGCCTTGTGAAAAAAGAAGAAACCATGCGAGCTAAGTTTAGTGCTCTGGAAACCCTGATTAGTGGTATGAATAATCAGAGTTCATTTTTGACTCAGCAGATGGATCTACTTAATAATATGATGACGAGGAAATAATAATGAACGCCTATGTGAACCAATACCAAAATAATCAGATTCTGAGTGCATCTCCTGAGCAGATTCTGATCATGCTCTACGATGGTTCGATCCGTTTCTGTCGTCAGGCGATTCATGCGATGGATACAGGCCAACGGATCGTGCAGGCAGAAAAGATCAGCCGAACCATGGCGATTGTCTGTGAATTTGCCAATACTTTAAATCACGAAGTCGGTGGTGAGATTGCGACTGATCTGGATGCTCTGTATGGATTTATGACCCGTGAACTCACCCGGGCGAACTTGCAGAATGATCGAAAAGCACTGGAAACGGTTGAAGATTTACTCACTGGATTGCGGTCAACCTGGGTTGAGGCAATTGAAATTAACCGGGGCAGTACTCAGCTGATAGCAAACACTGAACCTGCTGCAAAACAAGTTGCAGCATCATTCTAAAAAACTCTCAATCCTTCTCCATTAGGGAGAAGGTGGCCGAAGGTCGGATGAGGGGAAATACCTTGTGACATTCCCCCTCACCCTAGCCCTCTCCCTCATGGAGAGGGGATACCGCAAGGTAAGTGGAAGTTTAAATTGAGGTTTGTTTTATGGAAACATGTCTAAAAAAATCAATAGAACAATATCGGAAAATCATCGCACATGCTGGTCAGCTTGATGGTTTATTGCTGAAATCCGACCCTGATGAGCTGCAAAACTATACCGCACGTCTTCAGGAATTGCAGGATGAAGCTGGATTGAATGACCGAGTTTTTTTGGAAGTGTTTCCCCGTAATTCGACTTATTGGCAAGATCATCCGCTGTTTTTAGAACGTTCCCATCTACTGGAAAAAATCGTTGAATTGAATCATTTGCTATTGCCAAGAATCCGTGGCATGATGGCCGTCACCGCTGATGAGTTATCTCAGATCAGAGGTGGTCGCGTGGCCGTTGCTGGTTATCATCAAGCTCCTGTCCAGCGAAGACAGTTTGTCCGAGGTGTTGGGTAAGTCTAATTTGTAGTTTTGATGTGATCGGTTCGTCGAAGGTTCTGCTATGTCTGTATTGAATCAGTTGAAAGATTACCGGGTTGTTAAAGTTTCCCTACCTCTTGTGGATGGGAAGAAGCAGCAACTTGATGGTGTTGCCAAGGCAACTACGCCCCCTCAATTTGAAATCACTTTTCTTCCTGATCAACTTAATCCAGATCTATTAAACCTTGAAGAGTTTTGCCTGGTAACTTTTGATGTTGCTGGAGAGGTTAAATCAATCAAGGCTAAAATTGTTTCTAATGCTGAAGCAGTGAAGCTGGTATTGGAGGAAGTTGATTCGTTTGACTATACGCAAAAGCGGAGTTTCTTTCGTGTTGATGCTGATTTAGCGGTTAGCTATTGGATTCTTGACGAGGAAAACCCTTCGGCAAAGCCGGTTCAGACACTCGTTAATATTAGTGGCGGTGGTTTACTTCTGCCTGTTGTTGATAAGATCCAAAAGGAAACTAAATTGGGTCTGGAGATTATTATCGATTCTCCGCAGTCGAAGGTGGTTGAATGTGTCGGTGAAGTAGTTGGTAGTTATGATACCAATGGTGACAAACATGTTACCCTGAGATTTGTCGATATTGAAGATGAAGATCAGGACGCGATCATTGCTTATTGTTTGGCTGAACAGCGCAAACAGCTACAGTTGAAAGTGAAGGTTTTGGGCAAGTCGAATTCCTGAAATATGAGCTAAATAGACGGATTTGCAGCCAGTTTATAATAGTTCGACAGGCTACTGGAATATATAAATGGGGACAGAATTTAATTCTGTCCCCATTTTATGTTTATTATGCCCCAAAAGCTAATTGTGGTGCAGAATGGAAGCTGAATTGTGCATTGGATGTAATAGAGCTTTGTCGCCAGGTTTCAGTTCGATTACGACCATTTCCTTTTGCCCAGTAGAGAGCCTGATCAGCTTCTTCAATTAATTGGGTGGGGTGGAGGTCGCTTTGTCGATCTGAGCAGCTGATTCCGATACTGACAGTAATTGGAATTCTCCCTGATGGTTGCTTGCGAGAGACTTTGGCCACTTGTTTATGAATTCGTTCCGCCAGGACTTCAGCGTTGTTGGCTTGGGTATCTGGAAGAATGACCGCAAATTCTTCACCGCCGTAGCGGCAACAGATATCGGCATCGCGGGCAGAGCTTCTGATTACGTCAGCAACTGATCGCAGGACAGAATCTCCGGTTTGATGGCCATAGTTGTCATTGAAGTTTTTGAAGTGATCCAGATCAATCATCAATAATGAGTAGGGACTTCCTGAGCGCTGAGTGCAAGCGGCCGCTTGTTTGATATTCATGTCAAAGGTCGCACGGTTACCGAGTTTTGTCAGCGGATCTGTTAATGCCATCTCTTGTAGCCGTTCTTTGCTCTGGCGTAGTTCCAGGAGTCGCTGCCAGCGTTCTAGATGGCGATTCATCCGGACACTGAGTTCCGTCGGGTCAATTTCCACACGTACTGAATCACTTGCGCCAAGGTGAAAGCCGTTGATCAGACCTTTCTGATCCTCAGCGAATGCAATCAGTGGGAGATCATGCCATTGTTCATCAGAGTGTAGCTTGCTGATCCAGTCAGCTTTCTTGCTCTTTCCTTCAATCGCCCAGCAAACCATATCAGCACGTTTTGACTTCAGATGCTGGAAAAGGGCTGCTGAAGATTCTAGTGGCTTGATCTGCTTAAATAATCCGGTTGCGGAGAGATGGTTAACCAGCTGAGCTTTTTTGTTTTTATTGTTGGCAATAACCAGAGCTGTCGTATTCATCATTTATGTATCCTTCTATCCCCCAAAATATTTATATTCTCTTCTTTCGACATATCATTAAATAATCTTTAGGTTTTTCTTGTTTATATCTGAAATGTATAGCTATTTACGTGCCAAGATAAAAAATGCTTTAATTTTATGGTGTTGGCATTGCTTAGTCGGAATTATGACGGGAATAACAGGAAAAAATATGTAAAATGGTTTAATGCAGCCAGTATTTTGACGGTGTCACGATGCTCAGTTAATTCAATCATTTGTGCTAAGATAAGGGAAACTCTGAACTTCAAAGGTCGACAAATCTCCATGGCGACAGTGAACTCAAATCTACCTACGAATTTATTTATTTCAGCACCGACGCTTCCAATAGTTGTTACGGAGGGGCCGAAGTTTGATCTGAATCCCGGACAGATGATTCGGGCAACGGTGGTTGAAGGGGGTATGGGTCAGGCGATTTTGGAAATCAACCGACAGAACTATCTGGCACAGGGGGAACGGGAGTTGCGGGTTGGGCAGACATTGAATCTTCAAGTTGTCCAAACGCAGCCACGTTTGGAATTCAAAGTTGTCAGTGATTCTCTGAATGATCGGCTTGCTCAAGCATTACCACTGCTCACTCGTTCATTCGATTGGGGGCAACTGGTAAGTCAATTACGGCAACATCCTGGTCAACAGGCTCTACCATCAGCGACAGTAGCGATTTATAATCAGTTGCAGCAGATATTAAATTCTGCTGCTGAAGGGTCTACTGATTTTAAAGAAAATATGACGCTGATTGTGGCGCAACTACGGCAATTATTGGTTTCTGAAGGGCCGATACCTGGCAATAATATTGGCTTGCCTCGCCAAACTTTGCAGCAGCCAATGCTGCAGAATAGCCAGCAAATTGCCTCTTTAGAGTTATCCCCAATGCTAACGCAGCTGATTAAAAACTTGCAAAGTCAATTATCGTTGCTACCAAAACAGGCAGGGGTTTCGTTGTCGAAAGGCTGGTATCTTGAAACCCGAAGTTTATTAACTCCACTGCATCAGGGTCGAGCCTTGCCGCTGTTATCGGCTTCTCAACGACAACCTTTGGTCACGGTTCTTAAGCAACTGCAGCAACACTCTAAAGTTTCTCCACAGCTGTCTGGAGAGGTGAAGCGGATATTAATTCAGATAGATAGGTCGATTCTACAAGATACTTCTCAGCCGGTAATAAGGTCGAATTCAGCGATCACAAAAGATCCTGTCATTGTGCCAAAATTTCCGGTTAGCAATACTTCAGAGCAAGTAACAGGCAGAGAGGCTTTATCGCAATTATCTGCCGATATAAAACAACTTCTTGATCGGGTGCAACAAGGACAGGCAAACAAGCAAGGGATAGTCCCAGATTTGTTGGGGCGATTGGAGGGGCTTCTTGGTCGATTACAACATTTACCTCAAGTCGTTGGGGATGCTCCGGTATCTATCCCAGGATTTGAAATGATTGTGGGGCAATTAGAGCAGCTGGTGACGCAACGACCAACTTCTCCACAGGGAGGACAGCTTGGGGTGTTATCGCAGCTGTTCGGGTTCTATCTGGAAGCTGAATTATTGCAAGGGAAGAGAAAAGATGCCTTGAATAGTTTAAAGTTAAGTTTATTGAACCTGCAAAAAGAATTGGGTGATGAGGTAAAAGAACCTCTCCGCAAGATTGAATTGTTTCAGTTGTGTAAGGCAAAGTTGGCTGAAGAGCAGGTACAGTTTTTACCTTTGCCGTTCAATGAATTAGATGAGGGTTATCTGCTGGCCGAAAAGCGACCTCAAGCAACTGATGATGCAGAGAATAAACCACCTTTACAAATGTCATTGTCGCTACGTCTGTCAGCGCTTGGAAATATTCGAATTGATATGCTTTATGAAAAAGAAGGGTTACACCTGCGCTTGGCTTGTGAAGATCAGGGGAAAATGCGCTATTTGCAAAATTGTACTGATGAATTGAAAGAATCACTTCAGGCAATAGAGCTTCAGGGGATCAGTTTTAGTGCCGATGCGCAGTTACCAGCTAGACAGTTGCAGGAACGTTTGTTACCCGACTCTGTGAATATGTTGGATGCGAGAATCTAAAA
>JAOZLQ010000030.1 GCA_029934755.1 Desulfuromusa sp.
AAGTGGTCCTGCCATTCCATCTTCTCTTTGATTGACTACCATTACTAGATTTATCCCCTATAGTACATTCAGCTTTTCAGTCAAAATCGGAACCAATTGCTTCAGATCGGCAACCGCTAGAACATCGGCAATCTCTCCAATCGGCGCATCCTTATCGGTATTGATCGCAAGGACAAATTCTGATTTCTTCATTCCAGCCAAGTGCTGAATGGCTCCTGAGATACCACAAGCAACATAGAGTTTAGGGGTGACAGTCTGTCCCGTAGTCCCAACCTGACGGCTTGGGTCAGCCCATTCAGCATCAACCACCGGACGACTGGCACCATATTCACCTTTAAGAGCTTTGGCGAGATTTTCAATGATTGCCAAATTCTCTGGTTTACCGATACCCCGGCCAGCACTGACAATAATCTCAGCCTTGGATAGATCAACTCCACCCGCTTCAGCTTCTTCATATCCACCAAACTGAAGATCTCCACCCGCTACGGCTTCAACCTTAATCACCTCGGGGGTTCCGGTTGGATCTTCAGCTGGGGTAAAGGCACCGCCCTGTAAGGTCACAACAGAGATATCCGTTGTTGCTTTGACCTGACGTCGCAACTTGGCATTACAGGATGGAACCACCAGATTGCCATCCTTGATCTCAACAACCTCCGAAATCTGTGCAGCCTTCAGTGCCAGAGCAATCCGTGGTGCCAGATCCCAGCCATAGGATGAGTGGGGCAAGACAACCATCTGCGGTTGTTCTTTTTCAATCACTTCCAACAGTAATTGCTTGTGCTGGCTCGGATTGAACTCGCCAACCTGACCGATATCTGCCAGATACAGTTTGCCATTATAACCTGGCAGTTCATTTTCAGAACCAACCAGAAACATTGCGCTTTCAGCACCCAGATGGGATGCAAAGTTAATCAATTCACTGCTGGTACCAAGCAGTTTGCCATCTCTATATTCTGCAACAAGTAGTATTTTCATTCTCAGCTCCTATGCCAGTGCCGTGGTTTTTTCTTTTAGAATTTTGATAAGCTGATCAGCTATATCAGCCGGGTCACCTTCTAGAATCAATCCGCCGCCCTTTTTATCTGGTGGTGCCACTTGCAAGACCTCAAGCAATGATGCTTGCGGATTGAGATCAGCAGCTGGGGTTGAAATCATTTCTTTCTTCTTGGCCTTCATAATATTTGGCAAAGTTGGGTAACGTGGAGTATTTAAGCCTAGTTGACAGGTGACCAGTGCTGGCGTTGCACAACTGACTTTAGCTTTGATCCCCCCTTCCAGTTCCCGCTTGGCGTTGACCGTGCCATCAGCGTAATTAAATTCAACCAGAGTGGTCAGGCTGGGAATACCGAGCATTTCAGCAATCAGGACACCAACCTGGCCACTGCCACGATCCTGGGACTGCATTCCGGTAAAGATCAGATCAAACTCTTTATCTTTGGCATAACTGACGATCAGTGAAGCGATGGCATAAGGATCTTTGAGATGACTTTCATCATCAGCAATATGAGCAGCCCGATCACAACCCATAGCCAAAGCTTTCTTCATCGTCTCTTTGACTCGGTCAGAACCGATACAGAGCACTGTCAGATCGGCATCACCAACCTGTTGCTTTAACTGAACCGCCTGTTCAACGGCATATTCATCGTACTCATTCATCCGCCAGGCCAAATCGGTCTCTTCATACCAGTTCCCGGCAGCGTTAACTTTGAATTTTGATTCCATATCTGGAACCTGCTTAATACAGACAAGTATTTTCATTGTTATTCTCCTTTTCAAATTTATCCAACCATTAACTTAACTATAAGTGGATCAATCTTCGTAAACTCCCTCTCCCCTCTGTGGGAGAGGGTTGGGGTGAGGGGGAACGATATTACTACTGTTTCACCCTCCCCCAGCCCCTCCCATAAAAGGGAGGGGAGTAAAAAATCACAGAGTATTCCGGGGATATGTACCCGGTACGTGTCCCCGGAGATATCTAATTCCTCAGATTAACGATTCATATTTATCCAACAAGTCGTTCGACTAAAATTTCGGCGAGATCTTTCGGTTGCAACTGCTCATCCAGTCCAGCCCCCTTGATCCCATCTTCAAACATAGTCAAACAGAAGGGACAATTAGAGATCAGCGTGGGTGCTCCAGTATCAGCGGCCATCTGTGCCCGTTTTTCACTGATCCGACTGCCAATATTTTCATCGGCAAGGATACGTCCTCCTCCAGCACTACAACAGAATGATTCGGCACCATGTTTTTCCATCTCTGTTAACTTGGCACCAGCGGCCGCCAACAAGGTGCGTGGGGCCTGATAGATATCATTATAGCGTCCCAGGTAGCAGGAATCGTGATAAGTACATTCAAATGGCTGCGGAGTAAGTTTCAATTTCCCTTGTTCAAGTAATTCCGCCAGATAATCGGTGTAGTGCCTGACCTCAACATCCAGACCAAGGTCACGATAGTCTTTGTTCAGAGTATTGAAACAGTGGGGACAAGTGGTCACAATCTGCTTGACGCCATAGCTCTTAAACTGTTCGATATTTTCGCTTGCTTGCATCTGGTACAGATACTCATTGCCCATCTTCCGCATCGGCTCACCACAACATTTTTCTTCTTTACCAAGGATACCAACTTTTATCCCCGCCGCAGCACAAAGTTTGATAAATGCTTTGGCAATGGTTTGATTGCGTTTATCAAAAGAGGCATAACAGCCGACAAAATATAGGATATCGACGTCATGACTTTCCCCTAAAGTAACAACTGGAAGGCCTTCAGCCCAATCACCACGGCTGGCAAACGCAAGTCCGAAGGGATTACCATTGACTTCGGTATTCTCCATAGCAGTCATCACTTCTTCGCCGGGGAATTCCCCTTCCATCAGTACCAGATTGCGGCGCAGGTCGATAATCTTATTCACATGTTCGATATTCGCAGGACAAATCTCCTGGCAGGCACGGCAGGTAGTACAAGCCCAGATGGCATCTTTATCAATCGTTTCCAACAAACTGGAAGTTGGGTTATGACATGCAACTTCGCCGATTTGCTGAACCAGTTTCATCGGTGACAGGGGTTTATCAGTTGCCCAAGCGGGACAACGATCCTGACAGCGTTTACAACTGGTACAGGCGTCAGCATCAAAGATATCTTTCCAGGTCATATCTGTGACTTTTGCTGCGCCGAAACTTTCAGCTTCTTCGTCCTCCATATCAAGAGTCGGAACCAATCCCTTAGGGCCAAGATCAGTAAATAAGTAATTGGCGCTGGTCGTGAAAATATGACGAAGCTTGGTGAAAGGGATAATCAGGATAAAAATGATCACGGTAAGCAGATGCAACCACCAAAGGTTACTATGCAGGCCACGCACGGCGGGTTCACCCATGCTGGAAAGAGCTTTTGCCACCCACAGACCAACGGGAGACCACAGCGCCAGTGGAGTTCCCATTTCAGTCGCCGCCATTCTGCTTCCCTCTATCACAAATCCACTGATCAAAATAGCTAGCAGCAACCCATGCATAATGATGTCATCTTTTGTGCTCTCCAGCCCATCCGGTCGAACAATATAGCGCCGTACCAGCAAGCCAATCAGCATGATCATAGCGACCAATCCAGCGACATCAAGAATCAGTGAAAAGAACAGATAAAACGATCCCTTCAGAAATTTGATCCCAAAAAACAAATCGGTAAAATCAGCCTGGATAACTATCAGGCACGTACCAAGAAACAGCAGAAAGAAACCCCAAAAAAACAACGCATGAGTCACTCCCGGACCGCGCACACTGAGAACCCTGCTCTGCAACAAAACATTCTTGAGCATCGTTGTCACCCGTAGTGGCAACTGGTCTGTGCGGTCAACGGCTTGTCCCTGTTTATAAACTTTAACCCGCTGTAAAAACACATAAACAAGGACTGCAGCCGCCACAAAACTGAGCAGATACATTGGCACCAAAGTGGCGGCCCCGTGACCAACATTCCAATAAATTTCGCGGGTATATTCCATAGTTATCTCTCTTATGCCGATCTGATGATTATCAATCTTTTGCTAGCCACCGCCCTCTCCCAGCCCCTCCCATAGAGGGAGGGGAATGGAACCAATAAACCAACGAAACGGTTTTCTCCCTCTCCCCTTAGTGGGAGAGGGACGGGGTGAGGGGCAGTCTGCCAATTTATCTAGAATTTCTTTTTTACATATAGCTTACGTAAAGGTCAAGACTAAATATAACAATATTTTATTGGTTTTACAATCAATCAAATTTCTCTGTTTATGCGAATAGTTATATGATTATTGACAGAACAGAAGCAAGAGTGATAAGGATATCGAAAATATTACGTAAAGGTTATATATTATGCAAACAGCAATAGAAAAATCGATCCAAATTGGAGAATTAGCAAAAAGCCTTGGTATTACCACCCGCACCATCCGCTATTATGAAGAAATTGGCCTGATGGGAGCAACCGAGCGACTGGGTGGTGGCACCCGAACATACAGTAGAGATGATGTCCTGCGTCTGAAATTCATCCTGAAATTGAAAGAATTAGGGATTTCGTTAAAAGAGATGCATGAACTGGCAGAAAATTTTGATATCAACCAGCAATCTTTCGGAACCATTACCCCAAAGCTACTGGAAATTCTCGATGGCCATATTGGCAAAGTAGACCAAAAGATTGCCAATCTCGCCTCCTTACGCAAGGAAATTGTCGATTACCGCTCGCGAATTTCTAATATTCTGCAGGGTCATACCCCTGAAGTACGCTAAGGATGTCTGGACTTCAATTCACCACACCAATCGAAATCCGCTTCTCCGACCTGGATGCTTATGGACATGTCAATAATGCCTTGTTTTTCACCTATTTAGAAACAGCCCGCATCAAGTTATTTCAACAACATTTTGGTGCTTTTCTTGGCAGCGAGCTTATGTTTCTGGTCGTGCGTGCTGAATGCGACTACCGCTTACCGATTGAGATGAACGATCCGCTGCAGATCACCATCCATATCGATCAAGTCAGGCACTCCAGTTTTACTTTTAGCTACCAGATACATAACGGCGACAATAAAATTTTTGCTATAGCAAAAACCGTCATGGTTTGTTACGACCCGAAAATTAAAAAACCAGTCGCTATTCCACCTGAGATCAAAACAGTTTTTTTGGCGCAATAATTTTTTCAGAATATGCCGGACTACAATGAAACGACCCGTATTCTCAAAAAACACCAGTACTTCTGTAGCATTGTACGCCCGCTACCATTCTGATCTTGTCGCTGCCCAATACTGTGATGCACACTACGGCCCAGATAAGTTTGGAGTACCCAATTTCTCTAAGAGAATGGTGCAACTCTGTACTACCGCAATGAAAGAAGGGTCGCATCGCAACGCCCTTGATCTCGGTTGTGCTGTTGGTCGAAGTACCTTTGAACTAGCCTCTCACTTCGACCAAGTTACCGGCATTGATTACTCAACTCGATTTATTGATATTGCCAACCGCATCAAAAAAAATGGCTGGGCCTGTTATCAACTTCCTGAGGAGGGAGTTCTGATCTCAGACCACGAGATTTCCCTTTCCGACCATGATTTAGCAGAGACTGCACACAAAGTTTCCTTTTTCCAAGGGGATACCCTCAACCTTGAACCCCGTTTCTGCGACTACGATCTAATTTTAGCTGCCAATCTCATTGACCGCCTCTCCGAACCAAGAAAGTTTCTTGCCCATATCCACAAGAGGTTACTTGTCGGTGGTCTATTAGTGATCGCCTCACCTTACAACTGGCTGGATCAGTTCACTCCTCGTAAACAATGGCTTGGCGGTCGCTTCCGTGCTGGCAGCCCCCTTAACTCATTGGAAGGAATAGGCAGGAAACTCTCCAAACATTTTATCATGATTGATGAGCCACAGGAGGTAGAGTGTGTTATTCGCGAGACCGCACGCACCTTCCGTCATTGTAATTCCCAAGCGACCCTCTGGCGTCGGATTCGCTGACTCGGAGACACCCATCAGGGATATCTTGCAATTTGGAACATTAATCGACAATCGGAAGATATACTTCAACTTGTTGGTCGAATCATCTGGGAAGATATGAATCAGCGACGGATTGCTACCGCTTCTTCACTCACCTTTGAAACCCGCCAATACTTCATTTTGATTAAAGAAGCCCACTGATTAATTGCTCTGGCTGGCCAGTTCTGGTGCTGGCACTTCGCTCCTTCTCCCTCGATGGGGGAAGGTTGGGATGGGGGTGAAATTGTCACCATTTGGTTATCCCGAATTTACTGGAGCATATTTTACAAAGAATTTTCCAGCAATTCCAACCAAACCTTTTCCCAGCAACAATGATGTCCCTGATCGGGAAGAAGGATCATTTGCACTTGTGATGATACCGCCTGATCGACATAGCTACGAGCAATCTCCGGAGGGACAATATTATCTTTGCCGCCAACAAAATGGACTTGGCGGAGACCAACCAACCGCCCAAGTTCATCAACCGGGTTAAGTGACCCAGAAAGTGGGCTGACTTGTTTTAATTCCGTCCAACTAGCATGATCAAGCACCCCGGCAACCGTTACCAGCAGGTCAACATCATTCCGGCGGGCAGCAATAAGGGTGGCTACGGCTCCGCCACCAGAGTACCCGATCAGGGTCATACGGCTGGCACCGCTGCGTTTTTTCAGTTGAGAAACGGCAGTATCCATCGTCTTGATTATCTCGGCAGAAAAACGATCTTTCGTCCAATGAACGGGGAGACATACATCCCGTTCAGATTTTGGGATAAACTGGCAGGGTCTGGCCAAATAGGCAACGCTAGACGCTGGGTCTTGCAGAGCCAGACGCAGAGCAAGGGGATCACGTGGGGTTGGGTCGGTTGCGGGGGTAAAACGGTTAATCCAGGCCCGACCATCCCCTTCAATATAAATTCTCAGCAGGTCATTTGCAGAAGAGGTTGTTTTGATCAAGGCCCGCACTGGCAATGGAGTTTTTGCCACGCTAATCTCCTGCCAGGCAACATCACCCGACAAAGATTGAACCGTCTGTAATAAATTTTGTGAAGTCTGTAGCTGACTGCAACCACAGCTAACACAACACAGAACAATCAGCAGGAAAGCCCGCAAACCAATCTGTTTGCGGGCTTTCTGGTGAAGCTGTTGTGCGGTTATGCACCAGATGCAATTTTTAGAAAGCATAACTCAAACGAGCTATGGCACTAATACTTTCATATGAGCCACGACCACTCTTTGTTGAGATCGATGCACCACCGCTGAAAGGACCGGATCCAAAGAGATTTGCTCCCAGTTCCCAGACAAAACCATCATCATCAGCAGCTGATGATGGACTGCGAGTGGTTTCATTTTCATAAGTAACTTTGACATACGGCATCCAAGTTTTCAGATAATAACCAGCCTGGACACTTGCCGCAATCTGACCAATTTTATTGCTACTATCATCGATATTTGTTGTAAGACCATCCGTATCGGTTTCCGTATAAGAATCGTAATTGGTCTTGGAATAGTAGTAACCTAACCGCCAACCAAGACTGATATTCTGCAACCAGTGGTTGCCACTAATTCCGACACTATAGAAAGAGTGATCGGAATCCTGTGAGCCAGAAGTCTTCACACCCAACAAGTCATCACGGTGCATATCGGTATCCCCTTGACCCCAACCAAAAGAGAAATCAAGGCCATAGGTATTATTCAGCATATAGCTCAAATATGGGGAAATCGTGAAGCTGTCGGTATCAGTACCACCGTTGTTAAATGCACTTGAAGTTTCACTGTCATCGTATGCCAAACTAAGACCGGAAACAAACATACCATCCATAAACGCCTTATCCATGCCAACACTGACACTGACACCGTCACCGTCATACTTTGAGCCGGTTTTGTCATCCTCAAAGTCAGTGTAAATACTGCTGGACCACAAACTCAACCCCGAGGCAGCATCACCAGCAGAGAGCCCGGTTTCATAGGCAATGACTGCTGTTTCCGGAGCATTTACCAACGACTGTCGAAACTGAATGAAATTGATATGGGAATTGATCGGCTGAAGAGTACGAGTGATTGTTTCCTGATGCATGCCAGTGTCAAACATAGTGGTCATAGATAGTCCATCTTCACTCCAGTTATCAAATACCCAATCACCGGGTGCAGCATAAGCAAAAGCAGTGCTCAATATGAGTATTATAGCTACCAGAGAAATTTGTTTTCTAACCATGAATCTTACCTCCTTTGGAGTTTATGTGGATTTCACTTGAGACGGAGACCCCCTCCGAATCAATAAATCTCAATATATAGACAATCATATAGTTATGTCAAACGAATAGATAACTAATCATGTCATTGATCTGGAAACCTGAAAAACCCTTAATAGATTAAACCACCACCTACCCACAAATCCAGATTCATGGTAGTGAATAATCATGATTAACTTCCTTGCCATTGGCACCATTCTCGGACTATCAGCTGGATTGTCCCCCGGACCATTACTGGCACTGGTGATCTCCGAGACCCTGCAACATAATGTTCGTTCTGGAATAAAAGTTGCTTTGGCTCCAATCGTGACCGACCTGCCGATTATTCTGATATCGATGTTTATCTTGGCAAAACTGGCCAATTTTCACACAATTATGGGAATCGTTTCCCTTGGAGGCGGGCTTTTTCTGCTGCTGCTCGGCTATCAGAACTGGAAATCCAAAGGACTGGATCTGGAGATTCAAGAGGTAAATCCAAAATCATTAACTAAAGGGATTTTTACCAATTTTTTAAGCCCACATCCCTATCTGTTCTGGCTCGGTATCGGGGCACCAACCATGACCAATGCAATGAATGATCATCCCCTTGCAGGAGTTGCTTTTATTGGCGGATTTTACCTATGTTTGGTCGGAGCAAAAATTGCTGTGGCGGTGTTGGTCAGCAAATCGAAACCTTTTTTGGTCGGCAACCTTTATCGCGCTATCGTACGTGGTCTTGGGGTATTGTTAATTCTTTTAGCTGGCATCCTGTTTTATGATGGATTGAAGCTGTTGCAGGTTCTATCGTAATAAAACCAGAACCACTTGATGGGAGATGAAATGAATCACAAAATCAAAAATTCTCAGCATATTTCCAAACACTGTCTGGTCTGCGGAACAGAAAACCAGTTTGGTCTGAAAACCCGGTTTTTTGAAACTGAAGAGAAAGAGGTGATCGCCCTGTTTACCCCACGCGAGGAACATCAGAGTTATCCGGGAATTGCCCACGGTGGAGTTTCAGCAGCATTGCTCGATGAAGTTATCGGCCGCGCCATCATGGCTCATTATGGTCAAGACACCTTTGGGGTCACCGTCGACCTGCAGGTCAAATACAAAAAACCCGTCCCCTTAGGGGTAGAATTAAAAGTCATTGGCCGTGTCACCAATGACAGGGGGCGACTTTATGAAGGAACTGGAGAGTTATATCTTCCAGATGGTACGATTGCCGTACTGGCACAAGGGAAGTACATGAAACGGAACTTGAAACAGATCACTGATAGCAATTTTATCGACGAAGAATGGTTTTCGCCTGAGGGTGACTTGCCAGATGAGATTGTGCTGTAATTATCTTACAGACCCTCTTCTTGGAGATCATGCCAACTATCGTTATTTCCGATAGCTATCATTATATTTATCGATATTATCCATTGGAAAGTTGCGCCGCAATGATTTATCATTCCTGAAATTGTATTTAATCTTTAATTTTTAGGAGGTTATCATGAGGTCAAGGCTTTTATCGGGGTTGTGTTTAGCAATTTTTCTGACGTTTTTTAGCTCTCTGCCCGCAGTATCTGAAGAATTAAATCAATTCGCTAACCTACAGGGTGAAATTGATATTGCCGGCGGCACAGCACATATTCCAGTGATGAAAGATGCTGCCAGAAAAATTATGACCCAATACCCGCATATCAACATCACTGTTGCTGGCGGGGGGTCTGGCGTTGGCATTCAAAAAGTCGGGGAAGGGTTGGTTGGTATCGGGAACGCTGGCCGCCCTGTCAGCTCCAAAGAACTATCGCAATATCCGCAGATGATCTCCTTTCCCTTTGCCGTTGACGGTGTCGCTCCAATAGTCAACCCGGTCAATAAGATTGACAACTTGAGTAGCGCACAGATCAAAGATATTTTTTCTGGGGGAATAAGTAACTGGAAAGATGTCGGTGGTGATGATGCAGCCATTCATATTTACAGTCGTGATGAAGCTAGCGGCACGAGGTCAGTCTTCTGGAAAAAATGCTTAAGTCGAGGGGATATCGTCGAGTCAGCCAATATTGTCCCCTCTAATGGTGCGATGAAAATCGCAGTTTCCCGGGATCATTATGCGTTGGGGTACATGAGTATCGGACATCTTGATGAGACCGTTAAAGCAGTGGTTCTGGATAATGTAGCTCCAACCCAGGAGAATGCGATCAATGGCTTATATCCAGTCATCCGTAAACTTTTCATGAACACCAATGGAGCCCCAAAACCTCTGGTTAATGCTTTTATCAACTATATTTCGGGTGCTGACGGTGCTGCAAGTATCACCAGTCACGGCTATATTCCGCTAAAATGAAACCGCTTAAGAATTCGGTATTTTTTTGAATACCCGGCAAGATAATTATCGGCAGAAACTGTCCAAGCCTCATGTGAGCTATCCAGAGATGCTCTTCCAGGGTTCTGCGGTTTTCTCCGCTTTGATTGTTCTGGCGTTGTTCGGATTTTTGGTCTATTTCACCTTGCCGTTGTTCTCTGAGGGGCAGTTTACAGAGCTATTTTCCTGGCACTGGCGACCATTTCATGGAGAATTCGGAATCCTGCCGATGATTGTCGGGACCGTTTTACTGGCAATTTCGGCAATGTTGATTGCCTACCCTGTAGGGCTGGGGATTTGTCTGTTTATCCATGGCCTCGGACCGACATGGCTGGTACGTCCAGTGCTTTTTCTGGTTTATGGGATGACCGGTATCCCCACCGTCATCTACGGATTTGTCGCCGTGTTTCTGCTGGTGCCACTCCTGCGAACGACCCTTGCTCACGGAACCGGGTTTTCACTTTTAGCAGCGTCATTGACCTTGAGTATTCTGGTTCTTCCCACAATTGTTCTCTTGATCAATACCCAGCTCCAGCAGATTGTCCCGAGACTGCGGCTAACAACGGAGGCTCTTGGCATCTCACGTATTCATGAGCTGACAAGGATCAGTCTACCATCGGCTTCGTACGGTTTGCTAGCAGCAGCTATTCTTGGTTTTGGCAGAGCTGTTGGCGATACCCTGATTGCCCTGATGGTTGCAGGTAATGCTGCTCAGATCCCGGGAACTGCCTTTGACTCAATTCGAACCTTGACCGCACATATTGCGCTGGTTGTCGCAACGGACAGTCAAAGCACAATATATCATTCACTCTTCGCCGCCGGATTAATTCTTTTTATGACAACAACAACAGTCAATCTGCTGTTGCATCAAATCAGGCGCCGATCATCCCGGGAGGGGCAAAGTGCGTAAACTGTTTGATATATTTATTTATAGCTGGGTCTGGATATCGACATTAGCCGTTTTTTCAACTGTCATCTGCTTGCTCTGGTTTCTCCTGAGCCGAGGGCTGCCAACCTTTGGAAAAGAACTGTTTTTTGGTCAGGCCTCAGTATGGGAAGCTATTACCGGTCAAGTTCGAGTCTGGGATGCCCTGTGGCCTGCTTGCGTCGGGACCCTGTCGCTGGTCTTTCTGGCAGCACTGATGGCGGTACCTCTAGGGATTTCCAGTGGAATTTATCTAGCCTGTTTTGCAGAGAATCCATTTAAACGGATTCTCTCCTTATCAGTTGAACTCCTGGCAGGAACTCCATCTATCATTATGGGTTTGTTTGGTTTTGCCTTGATCCTGTTTCTGCGCAATACTTTTTTTCCGGATGCCAATACCTCTCTGCTGCTTGCTGCGAGCTGCTTGGCTCTATTGATTCTCCCCTATTTGATTTTCACAACCCAGGCAGCTCTGGAAAGTTTAACTGACGAATATCGATTGATCGGCCCCAGTTTGGGATTGAGCCAGTTACAAACTATTTTTCACATCTTCCTTCCCGCTTCTGGACGTGGAATCCTGGGTGGAGTGATATTATCGCTCGGTCGAGCCGCTGAAGATACGGCGGTCATTATGCTGACGGGGGTCATTGCCAATGCCGGATTACCCCATGGGCTGTTCGGAAAATTTGAAGCACTGCCATTCCGAATTTTCTATCTGGCCGCAGAATATCAAACCCCTGCGGAACTTAACTCTGCTTACGGCACGGCCCTGGTTCTCCTCTGTTTGACAGGGCTCCTGTACGGCGGCGCGCTTGCTTTGCACAAAACTCTGGAGTGGCAATGGAACCAGCACTGACACAACCGAAACCATTCTGTATTATCAAGAACCTACATATTTTGTTTCACGGCAAACCGGTTCTACAGGATATCAATCTGACCCTTACTGATTGTGGAATTACCGTTCTTGTCGGTGCTTCAGGGTCAGGAAAAACAACATTTTTAAGAGCGTTGAATCGTTTAAATGAATATTACCCCGGGTATTCTGCAAGCGGTCAGATTGAATTAGCCCTATCCGGAACAATGGAGAATATTTATCAAACCGACCTACAAGTTACAGAACTGCGCAGACGGGTCGGAATGGTTTTTCAATCACCAAATGTTCTCCCAGTCAGCATCGCCCAGAATATCAATCTGCCCCTCAAGCTCGTCACCGGCCTAGACAGGAAAAAGAGAGAAGAGAGACTGGTTGAAGTCCTTCAGGAAGTCCATCTTTGGAACGAGGTAAAAGATCGCCTTAAAACCAAAGCGTCCCATCTATCTGGAGGGCAGCAGCAAAGGCTATGTCTAGCTCGGGTACTCGCCTTGCAACCGAAAATATTGCTTCTGGATGAACCAACCGCTTCTCTCGATTTCAAGGCATCCGGGAGGATAGAGGAGCTCTTGTTAGAGTTGCAGCATCGATACCGGATTATCGCTGTATCACACAGTTTACGCCAGGCAAGAAGAATTGCCGGTCAAATTCTGGTGATGAAAGAGGGCCGGATAGAGCATCTGTTAAAAAAAGACCAGTTTGAAAATTCAGAAATGTTGCAGCAATTGCTTGAAGAGTTCTTATAACGGGCAAGGAAAATGGGAAAAGAGACCCTCAAGGGAATATTCAGTCTTTTTGATAGCTTCAAAAAGTATGAATCGCAGTCGATTTAAAAAAGAGAAAAATCTCTCTTCCTTCCTGAAGATCCATCTCCAGCAATGCCCCCTTGGTCACCAAGGCACAAAAAATGACTTTGCCCACCACAATATGGATTTCATAGTAAAATCCCTGGGAAATAATTTGTACGATCTGACCATTGAAACTGTTACGCATACTTGAATGGAGCTGTTCTGCGCTGAGAACAATATCTTCCGGACGGATGGCGATAAAATGTTCTCCGTTACTGTAGCCACGACCGAGATGAACCTGCAGGTCACCGATATGGGCAATTTCATAATCGATAGTCACCGCAAACAGATTTTTCATCCCGACAAAATCGGCAACCATGGTCGATTTCGGTCGCTGAAAAATATCCTCCATACTACCCATCTGTTCGATCCTTCCAGCATTCATGACGGCTCCCCGTCCACCCAGAGCCAGAGCTTCGGAAAAATCGTGAGTCACCATAAGAATCGTTGCGGTTGTCCTCTTTTGAAGTTGCTTGAGCAGTAAACGAAACTCTTCTCGCAAACGTGGATCAAGGGCAGAGAGCGGCTCATCCAACAGCAAAATCTGCGGATTAACCACCAGAGCGCGAGCCATAGCGACGCGCTGCTGTTCACCCCCACTCAAGGTTTCGGGATAGCGCTTTTCAAGCCCCTCCAAATTGAGAAGCATCAGTAATTCTCGCAGGCGACTCTCTCCTGCCGCTTTATCTTCTTTATTGAAATGTAGACCATAGCGAATATTTTCAACAACGGTCAGATGTGGAAACAGGGCATAATCCTGATAAACAATACTTATTCCACGTTTTTCCGGCGGCAAGTGAGTTATATCCTCAGTACCAATTTTTATGCACCCAGCTTTAGGCTGAACCAGCCCTGCGATGGTTTCTAGCAGGATAGTTTTACCCGAACCACTCGGCCCCATAATGATAAAGAATTCATTTTTTTCAACATCAAGGCTGATATCTTTCAGGTGGAATTCACCGAGATCAATATGGAGATTTTCGACGGAAATCATGCGGGTCTTTTCTGTTTTGTGGTAAGAATACGCAGCACCAGAAACAGCACCAGACAAATACCAATCAACCAGACAGCAACCGGCTGCGAATATTTTAGCCCGTAGGTTTCAAATCGCTCATAGATCATCACCGGGGCAATCATTGGATGGTAGGCGACAATCACAACCGCACCGAATTCACTGATAGCTCGGGCGCTCGCCATGATAATTCCCGCCAGCATACTGCGCCAAGCCAAAGGAAAGGTAATCCGGAAAAAGGTACTGGTCATTGAGGCACCGAGACTGCGGGAAACATTTTCCAGCCGGGGTGAAACAGCGTCGAAACCCTCCTTGGCGGCTTTGATATAAAAGGGGATCGCAACAAATGTCATCACCGTGATAATTCCGGTGACACTGCCCATGATCCGGATTCCCCATTCAGACAGAAGTTGTCCGAACCAGTGATTGCGCCCGGTGACACTAAGGATGGCGATACCAACAACCGGGTGGGGAATAATAATCGGCAGGTCAATAATTCCCTCGACCAATCGCTTCCCGCGAAATTCATGGCGAGCCAAAAGATAAGCAAGGGGAGTTCCCAAAACAAAGGAGATCAAGGCCGCTATTCCGGCAGCCGAAAGACTCAAGACAATAGAATTCAAGACATCTTTATCAACAATGGTCTCTTTCAGCATCACCAACGATGGGGCAGTTAACAGCTGGATCAGGGGCAGGGTAATGAACGCCATCACGGTAACTGCACAAGCAATGGTTCCCCAGAAAAAGAAATCTTTTCGCATCATGTGTTAATCCCGAACTGTAACCAGTGATTGAAGTTCTGCTGGCAAACTTGATTGCATTTCAATTGAAAAGACGCGGGCTGGACTGAACGGTGGCTGGCCTAATTCTTCAAGGATTTTCAAGCCCCCGGATGGATCAAGCATAAAAGCTAGAAAAGCGATCGCTGCCTCACGGTTTGGTGCATCCTTGAGCAAGGTTACACCGTACGTAATCGACTTTCCCTGCATGGTCATTTTTGATCCCGGGGTTTTTCCACTGACTTCAACCATAGCTTTAGCGTATTGCTGGTCAAATTTATAATTCCCTAAGTTAATTTCTTCAGGTAATTCAATATATTTCAACCCATGTTGTACGGCAACAGAACGATATTCCCAGGCATAATCCATGTTGCCCGTCTGGAGCAGGGACACCAGTTCCACTGCCTTGGGCCGCACGTTTTCTTTGGGCCGATTGGCAATCGTTTTTTTATAGAGACCGGGCTGCTGATAATAACCTTCTGCCAGTTGCAACACCATCAACGTCCGGTAGCCACAGGGGTCAAGATCCGGAGCAGAGTGACCCCAGATAACTTTTGGCTGCTGCAAAATATCTATCCAATTATCAGCAGTAATGGAATCAGCAAAACGACTCTTATCCGTATAACAGAGAACCATCTGGTTTGAAGCAAAGCGAATATTGTTATCAGTAAAATCAGGTCGCAGCAGCTTGTCGATCACTTTATAGTCAGCCGAAGCCATAATATCGCAGGGCTTATGCAAATCACTAATTTTTCTAGCAGCCTTTTGACTGCCGGATGATTCACGCCGGACATCGACTTTGGGATATTGTGCTTCGAAAGCTTTTTCCATCGCCAACATAGGAACAGAAAGGCTACCGGCATGAAAAATTGTCAGAACGCCATGGGGAGCCGATAGCGCCAGAACCGGAAGGGAACAAAAACAGAAAACCGCAACTACAATAAATAACTGATACCCTTTGCCCACTTGTCTCTCCTGTTTCCTTTGATTTTACTGAACGCCAATAATGACGCTGGTTGACTTGATGATGGCACAAACTTCATTACCTTCCACCAGCCCTAAGTTGCGGACACTGCTGTCGGTAATTGTCGCGGTAATGGTTTCACCAGCACCGATATCAAGAACGACTTCCCCAATCACCGCACTTTCAGTAATTTTTGTAATCCGACCGGTAATCCGGTTTTTTGCACTAATTTTCAGGGAAAGATGGTTGTTCGCAATCATCACCGAAGAGGCTTTTACCACCGCATAAGCCGAAGAACCAACTTCCAGCCCCAAAGCATCAACACTGTCGGTGCTGATGACTGCCGTCATCTGATGTCCCGATTTCAATTGCAGAACAACCTGAGAAACTGAGATATCGCGGGTTATTTCACAGACAGTTCCAGAAAAAACATTTTTAGCACTGATTCGCATCGTCATCCGTTGCAGCAAGGGGAGATAATTGTTGAAATCATCGAGAGACTCTCCCAGCCGGGCAAGCATCCCCTGATGCTCTACTTCAATGAGCCGGTAGAAACGAACAACCTTTTTCCCCGCATCGGTCAACCGGGTTCCACCACCACCGGAACCACCCGTAGCGGCAACAGTTAACGGGTGATCGGCAAGGTTGTTCATCACATTCAATGCATCCCAAGCGGTTTTGTAACTCATTCCGGCCGCTTTGGCAGCCATTGAAATGGAGCCACACCGATCAATCTGTTCCAACAGATCAATCCGGTTGCCACCAA
>JAOZLQ010000031.1 GCA_029934755.1 Desulfuromusa sp.
CGTGCGAAAAATCTCAAAATATTCCGAATGTACCGGCAGTCTGTCGAACTATTCTGAACTGGCTGCCAGGAGATGCTGATTATGAGCGGGAAACAGGATTTGCTGAGAACACTACCGGCAATTGATCGGGTTTTACGCGAGGAACCATTGCGGAACTTATCTCAACAGTTGCCACAAGATACATTGTCACATGCCGTTCAGGAACTCATCGCATCCTTGCGTCAAGAAATTCTTGAGACTGGTCAAATTGTTCCCCCTGAGAGACTCCTTGCGAAAAATATTGCTGCTGTTGCCGCTCAATATTGTCGTGAGTTTTTGCAACCATCATTGCGTAAAGTGATCAATGCAACCGGGACTCTCTTGCATACTAATCTTGGCCGGGCGCCACTTTCATCACAATCATTGCGTGCTATTAATAATGTTGCTGCGGGTTATTCCAATCTGGAATTTGAACTGGATAGCGGCTGCCGTGGCGAACGTTTTTCTCATGTCGAAAGCTTGTTAACTCAGTTGACGGGAGCTGAAGCAGCGCTGGTGGTCAATAATAATTCCGGGGCGGTTCTGCTGGCCTTGACCGCATTAGGCAAGGGGCGTGAGGCGATTGTTTCACGCGGTGAACTGGTTGAAATTGGCGGGGCATTCCGGATTCCTGAGGTGATGGAGGCGGGTGGAGTCATCCTGCGTGAAGTTGGATCTTCGAACCGCACCCACCTGCACGATTACCAGCAGGCAGTAAATGAAAATACTGCGATCCTGCTCAAAGTTCATACCAGTAATTACCGGATTGTTGGTTTTACTAAAGAAGTACCCGCGCGCGAGTTATTACCGGTTGCTCAGGAGAATAATCTGATTCTGATGGAAGATCTTGGCAGCGGTTTACTGTTGGATCTTAGTGGCTATGGATTGGAAAGAGAGCCCACGGTTCCTGAGGTGGTCAAAGCTGGGGTCGATGTTATTACTTTTAGTGGCGATAAATTGCTTGGTGGGCCGCAGGCGGGAATTATTGTCGGACGCGCTGATTTGATCAAAAAAATTCGTAAACATCCGCTGGCTCGAGCATTAAGGATTGATAAATTGACTCTGGCAGCACTCGAATCTACGTTACGGCTTTATCTGCAGCCGGAGCAGGCTTTGCAAGAATTACCAGTGCTGAAAATGTTTGCTGCTGATCCTGAACAACAGAAACAACGTTGTCTGCATTTGTTTGAGCGGCTGGAAGCTGAGTCATTAGCGGCAGAAATCAAGCTGATTGAAGATGTTTCCCGGGTTGGGGGCGGGGCTATGCCGCTGACAGAGTTATCGGATTGGGCTGTTGAAATCAACCCGTTGCAAGGGCGTACCGCTGATCTGGCGAAACAGTTGCGAACTTTTTCTCCTGCCGTTGTTGCCAGAGTGCAGAATGATCGGTTGTTGGTTAATTTGCGGGCGGTGTTTGAGGATGAAGAGGCTCTATTGACACAGATTTTGATTACAGTGCTAAAAGCTTCTTAGACAGGATGAAAATCTGATAACTGCGGATGTAGAATCAAAGGTAAAGTCAGAGTCAGGTTGAAGGTCTAACATCAGATCTTATCCGCCCTTATCCTGTCAAAAGATAGATCTTGATATTTTTCCAATGGAAGAGACTTAGAGAGTGGCTGAGCAGGGACATTTCATTATTGGAACAGCTGGACATGTCGATCATGGTAAGTCCGCTTTAATCCGTGCCTTGACCGGGGTAGAAACTGATCGGTTAGGAGAGGAGAAGGAACGGGGAATCTCCATTGAACTAGGTTTCGCGCCACTCGATCTTGGTCATGGGCAGATCGCCGGGGTTGTCGATGTTCCGGGACATGAAAAGTTTATCCCGCAGATGCTCAGTGGTATTGCTGGAATAGATCTAGTCCTTCTGGTGATTGATGCCAATGAAGGGGTGATGCCACAGACTCGTGAACATCTGCAGATAATGCAATTACTGCAATTGAAAAAGGGAATTTTGGTTCTCTCCAAGTGTGATTTGGTTGAACCTGATTGGCTCGATATTGTCGAGGAAGAGATTCGTGAGCAGGTTGTCGGCACGTTTATGGAGAAAGCTCCTTGTTGCAGAGTCTCCGCAATAACTGGAGAAGGCTTAACGGGCTTGATGGATGTGATCCGTGAGCAATTAAAGCAGGTTCCTCCTCGCGATTCCAGTGGAGCGGTACGTTTGCCAGTTGATCGTTGTTTTAGTATCAGTGGTTTTGGAACCGTTGTAACTGGAACTCTTAATAGCGGTCAGATTAAACCTGGAGACACGTTGGAAATTCTTCCTGCAGCAATTATAGCTCGAGTTCGTGAAGCTCAGGTTCATGATAAGCAGGTGCCGGAAGTTTTTGCTGGACAACGGGTGGCGTTGAACCTTTCCGGGGTTAACCGTGATCAAATTCCGCGGGGATCAGTCATTGGTCCGCCTGGGTTATTCCGGGCGAGTCAGAGGATTGATGTCCGTTTGCAGCTTCTTCAAGATGCTCCACGATCGATCAAATTTCGTGATCCTGTCCATTTTCATTTAGGAACCGGGCGTAGTGTTGCCCAGGTTGTCCTGCTCGATCGCGACGAAATGGTTCCTGGGGATGAGGCTTTAGTGCAGATAACCCTTGACCATCCTCTACTGGTTCACCGTGGTGATCGTTTTATTATCCGCTCTTATTCCCCCATGGTTACGATTGGTGGTGGGGTGGTCATTGATGCTGAGCCACACAAGCACAAGCGGTTTCGCAGTGATGTCACTCAACGTTTAAGTGATCTGGCTTCTGGTGACTTAGGTTTCTGGCTGCAAAAATTGGATGAATTGGAAGTTGCTCGCATCAGGGATCTGGAAAAACAGACGGGTACCGGACGGGAACAATTGTTGCGAGGGTTGGAAAAGCTCAAGGACGCCGGACAGGTTGAGTTGCTTGCTGAACAATGGGTGATTACAGACCGGGTGCGCAGTTGGAAGCAACAAATTCCACAAATTGTTACTGATTATCACCAGACGCATCATTTACGCCATGGAATACCTCGCGCTACCTTGCAGGCAAGGTTGTCGGAGAAACTGGCTCCTAAAGGATTTGAAGTCCTGTTACAGTGGGCCTTGGGTGAAAATCTGATTGTGCAAAATCGTGATTTAATTGCGACACCTGACTGGTATCCACAACCAACGGCTGAAGAGACAAAAATTCTCAAAGATATTGAACAGTATTTTCGTGACAGTGGATTCCAGGTGAAAAATAACAAGGATGTTTTACTCCAGCTGGGTTTGGGTGATTTGGATGGGGAGGCTTATTTTTCCTATTTGGTGCTTGAAGGTTCGCTGGTTCGCTTGAATCAGGAAAGTTCTTTGCATATGGAGAGCTATCGTCAGGCGGAAAAGCGGCTGGTCGATACTTTTCAGCAGCAGAAAACCATAACTCTGGCTGAGTTCAGAGATAAACTAGGGAGTGGCCGCAAGTTGACCCAAGCACTACTGGAACTATTTGATAGTCAGAAATACACTCGCAGAACTGGAGAAAATCGAGTTGCCTGGCAACTACCGCAGATTGTTTGAATACCTGCTGAATAGAAAAATAATGAAAGTGGAATTATAGAGATGAGTATACGTTTGACTTCTCTGTCGCGCAGTTCTGGCTGAGCGGCAAAGATAGGTCCCGAGACCCTGACTCAGGTTCTGAGTCAGCTTCCACAAATTAATCATCCTGATTTGATATCTCAGGAGATCCCTTTTGCTGATGCGGCTATTTATCGTCTTAATGATTCTGAGGCGTTGGTTCAGTCAGTCGACTTCTTCACCCCAGTGGTGGATGATCCGTATACGTACGGCCAGATTGCGGCAGCAAATGCACTTTCTGATTTGTATGCTGTTGGTGCTCGTCCGTTAACTGCTCTGAATCTGGTTTCTTTTCCCGTTGACTGCTTAGAGTCCGATATTCTAGTCAAAATTCTTCAAGGTGGAGCCGAGCGAGTCCACGCTGCAGGTGCGGTGGTTGCTGGTGGCCATTCAATTGAGGATGATGAGCCAAAATATGGTTTGAGTGTGACTGGGCTGGTTGACCCTCGCAAGATGGTGACGACTTGCGGATGTCAGCCCGGTGATCAACTTTATTTGACCAAACCATTGGGAACCGGACTGTTGACCACCGCTTTGCGGGGAGAAATTTTAACTGAAACGGATATCTCCGATGCGATTATCGGCATGACCATGCTGAATAAAGCCGCGGCTGAGGTGATGTTGGCAGTTGGAGTCTCTGCCTGTACCGATATTACTGGGTTTGGGTTTATTGGCCATGCCTCTGAAATGGCAGAAGCCAGCGGTGTCGGGATTAAAGTGTTTATCAATGATCTTCCTGCGTATTCACAGGCTTTAGAAATGGCCGAAATGGGATTGGTACCGGCCGGTTCCCATCGTAATCGGGATTTTTATTCTCCCCGACTGAACGGGCATGAAAACTGTGACCCTCTATCTCTTGATTTGCTCAGCGATGCGCAAACTTCAGGAGGATTGTTGATCGCTGTTGCCAAAGAGAAAGTTGACGTGTTGGAAGAGCAACTGACAGCAGCAGCTGTCCCTGTTTACCGGGTAGGAGAAGTTATTTCTGGAGCTAGTGGCCGTTTATTTTTGGCGACTTAGTCTCTCGCTGTTTGGTCGAGGATTGTTTACAGGCCCTCCATTTGTAGGGATATCTCTTTAAGTAGGGGGCGATTAATTTCGTTGTCTGGGGTTTTGGGTAAAAACTTGGTCAGGCGGATCGCATCAGGAAGAGCAAACTCACCACTTTCCTCAATGATATGTTCCTTGATTGCTTGCAGGGATTCGGCACTATAACTTTCATCCCTATAGGACTTCAGAACACAGAAGGCCAGCAACATATAGCCATAGGTTGGATGGTCAATAAAGACTACGGCACACTCCCTGACCCGTTCGTGACTGAGAATCACCGCTTCTACTTCTTCAATCTTGCGGTTTCCGGCTCCGGAACTGAGAGCAATATCAGATCGTCCGGTTAAGATATAGCTGCCATCAATCCAGGCGATCGCCTCATCTCCGGTGGCGAAATATTTCTTTCCAGCAAACTTTTCCCAATAGATAGAACGATATGCTTGACCATCGCCATATAGATCGCTACACAGTGATGGTAATGGGTCGGTTAGTACCATGAAACCCGGTTCATCGTAGGCGGTGATGGTTTCACCCGTTTTTGTCACCAGTCGACAGTTGACCCCGGGAAGAGGCCGGAGACGGGTGTTCTGCTTGCTGCCAATGATTCCCGGGAGGTTCGCCATCAAGCAGCCACCTGATTCGGTCTGTCCCCAGATATTGACCAGTGGAATCTTCCCTTTTTTGGGCAGGGTATGGAGAACCCAATGATAGAGGTCTTCTTTGATCTCCCCACCACCACAGCCTATAAGACGCAGTGAATTGGCAGATTTTGCCTCATAGTGACGACTGTTTTTAGCCCGCATGACACTGCGTAGCAGGGCGGGGTTACTGAACATCCGGGTGATATGGAAGCGATCAAGAAAGTCAAAAAAGAGAGCTGTGTTTTCGTAGGTGATGCTGCCTTCGTAGATAAAAACGGTACTACCCAACGCGAGCGGTCCGTAGACACCATAGGCGTGACCAGTGACCCAAGCAAGGTCGGCTGTACACCAAAAAATATCACGGTCATCCATATCGAACAGCAGTTGGGTTGTAAACTGTGCCCACAGGAGAAAGCCGATGGTGTTATGGATAACCGCTTTGGCAGTTTTGGTTTTTGATGTGGTGTAGAGCATAAAGAGGGGATCCATGTTGCTACGGATGGTATCAACTTTGGCCCCTTTAGATAGTTCTTCATCAGTGATCAGATCCTGGTACCAGAGGTCGCGTTTGGGGTGCATATGGACACGTTCACCGGTGCGTTCGATCACGATGCAATGTTTAATTTTATAATCAATTTTGCTTAATGCATCATTGACTTTCTCTTTCAGCATATGTGCGGTCTGTGGACAGCTGTCAGCAGTGACAATAAATTTAGCTTTACAGTCCTGCAGTCGCTCAGCCAATGATTCTGAAGAGTGGGCAATGTGATAAATGATATGTGCTGCACCGATTTGCGCGCAAGCAAGCATGGTGACAATTGTTTCGGGCAAGTTGGGGGTGAAAATGAGGACTCGATCATGTTTTTTAGCCCCTAAATTTATCAATGCCATTGCCAATCGTTCAACCTCATAGGCGAGGGTGTGGTAAGTGTAGACCCGTTCTCGACCATCGACACCAACCCACATCAACGCAGCCTTGTTACGGCGGTGGGTGTGAAGATGTTTACCGATGGTGTTCTGCCAAATATCTATCTTTCCGCTGGTAAACCAGCGATGGAACGGTTCCTGATAGTTGTCGAGTATTTCATGATATGGCGTATGCCACTGCAGGTATTTTTGTGCCAGGGTATCAACCAGATCGTTGGTATCGAGTTGGAGAAGTTGCTCGTATTCTTCAGCAGATATGATTTTACGCTTGTATTCGCAGACTGGTTCGGTCATCTGTTACGACTCCTTGTGGCGCATTTTGTTTTGGGCGCGAGAGAGATCGCCAATCGTTTTGTAGGATGATGGTAGCTCCTCCATGATTTTGACGAAAACTTTGGCGGTTGCGACCACGTCTCCCAGCGCAGTATGGCGCTGATCACATTGAACGCAGTAACGTTCCAGTAGGTGATCGAGGGGCTGATGGACCTGATCTTCATGGGCCATCTGGTAGAGAAACATGGTATCGAGCCACACTGTATTGGTAATTCCGACATTATAGATTTCTTTCAGGTGTCGGTGCAGCATTTGGATATCAAAATTGATATGGTGACCAACAATAACACTATCACCCACAAATTGAAGAAACTCGGGGAGAACCTCACCAATGACCGGTTTATCTTCGAACATGGCATCAACCATGCCGTGAAATTCAGTTGATAGCGCAGGAATGGGGATAGGAGGTTTGGTGTAAGCTTCAAATATTTTAGTTATTTTGCCTTTTTTCAGTTTAACTGCGCCAATATTGATAATGACATCGTTAGTCATATCCAGACCTGTTGTTTCAAGATCAAGCACACAGAAACTGGTTTCATTTATCTTTTGTTTGAGAGCGGATCGATTCTCAATTTTGCTACACGTATCAATAACATAAGCGAGTAATGGATCATTAACTTCGCGTTTTGTGACTGTTAATCTATTGATGATTGATTTTAACATCAGCTCTGTCCAGTTGTTACGTTAAGGGACTCAGTTCGTTAATTCTATTTAATAAGCAACTTTGGCAAAAGGCGATTGGGACGCTGCACCAAGGGCATCAGCCAAGGTATATACCCCATGGGCTTCGAGAAGTGGGATCATCTTCACAAGAACCTCACCAGTGACAATGGCATCACCAAGAGCAGTATGACGACCAACAATTGTGACATTCAAACGTTCAGCTAAATCATCAAGGGAGTGTGAATCCTGGTTTGGATGGATAATTGATGAGAGCAATAGTGTATCAAGAACCGGATTGTCAAAAACAATTCCGGTTTTTTCTTCCTGGAGTTGCAGAAAACGCATATCAAAGGCAGCATTATGGGCGACCAGAACCGAGTTTTCAGTGAATGTGTGGAAATGCGGGAGAATTTTGTCGATTGTTGGTTGACCTATGAGTAGCGTAGGCTTGATACCGTGAATGGCAACTGATTCTTGTGGTACAAAACGCTTTGGGTCTATCAGTTGGTCAATCACTTCATGATAAAGAAGGTGTCCGTTGACAATGCGAATGGCGCCAATCTGGATGATTTCATCGCCCTTTGATGGATTTAAACCTGTTGTTTCAGTATCAAAAACGACATAGGTCAGTTTACGCAGAGGAATTTGTCCTAATTCTTGCCATTCTCCACGATTAAAGAGATCAAACTCATAGGAAACCGGACGGTGCTCCACTTCACTTTGTATTGTCAGACGGCGATTTTGGTCGATAGGTGGAAAGCTGATTATGACTCCCGTGTACTTCCCACTTATTTCAGAAATTGGGGTGATCTTTCCTGATAGATTGTCAATAGTATCCTTGAAATTAAGAAGATTTCCGTTTGTATCTGTAATTAATGGTGTTAACTGCCAAGTTTCAAGTAGGTTCAGATCTGTCTCAGCTTTTGGCCATGCAATGACCAATTCAGCCCCAGATTGTTCATCAGCAGTCAGGGTCATCAATATCTCAGAAATTTTGGCGTGAGTATTTAGTAGCCCGGCAAGGTGAGAAATTGCTTGAACCATCGAGTAACTGTCAAGCTGTAGCCAGACCCCTTTGGGTGCCATCGGAATCACTTTAATTGAAAAACGTTCAGATATGTTTTTGCTGATAATCTCTAACAGATTATTGGCCAAGACATTTTCATTTTGACTCAGTGCATGTAGGTGGAGTGCATAATTGGCTCTTGCCTCATTGACTTTTTCGTGCAGTGATTGGGAGGCTTGATCAATTTTTTTTCTATAACTATACAGCTCTTCAGGGTCAAGTTTGTGGCGATCAAGAATGTTTGTAATAGAGTCCCGAATCTCTTCCAGATCTTTTTGTTGCTCATCAATTAAGGATTGAATCAGCGTGTCACGACGACTATCAGATTCAATCTGATGGGTCATGTCTTCAAGGGTGAGAACAAATCCAGAAATAATTTTAATGTCTTCTTGTTCAGTAAAAAATGGTGCCATATTGACTCTTAGGCAGAGACCTGTGTGCAGGGTTATCATTGAATTATTGACCATCTTTGTCCGACCCGAAATATGGCATTTGTGCAGCATTTCTAATCCATGAACAATCGGGTCCCGATCCAGTATGCTGAAAATTGAACGGCCTAATCCAAGTATGCCCTGAGCTGGTGCCTTTCCCTTCTCTGTATCTGGATTTTCTTTGAATAATTCCTGAGCTTGTTGGTTATAGAGTAAGACCTGTCCATCGGTATTACATACAATAACCCCATGTGGCAGTTCTGACATTAATGCAGCAAGTCGAGTTCGCTCTTCATTTAATGTTGCTTTGGCCGTGGCAATTTTACCGGCGACATCTCTTTGTAAATCAGCGGAAGCATCTGCCGATTGATTAATTATCTCTGATAAGTATTGAATTTCTTTTGAGGCATTTTTGATTTTAGTCCGGTGTTCCGGGTTCACGGATGAAATTAATCTAGCGCTCTCGGCAAGCTTAAGAATTGGAATTATATAGTCATTAAATAAGAGATTAATCAGGGCCCCAATGATAAAAAATATGGTAATGGTCCCAAGTAGGGGGAAGGGTATCAGCTTGCTGAGCATTTCACCCAAGGCAATTTGCTGGGCTTCGTTGAGGCTGGCCCACGCACCGATCAGGCTTGCAACAACAATGCTGATGAGAGCAAAATAGATTGCACCGAGAAAAATCCAGTATTTAAAGCTCGGTTTCATATAACTAAAATCCTGTACAAATCAGTTAAGCGAGAATGTTTTTCTCTCTTTATACAGTGATATCCTGATCGCCCCTTTCTTTCTCATGAAGGGCGGGAACAAATATATGACAAAATAGTACATATGGCAAACATTGTTGTATTTTTGTTACGGATACTTTTAGGATAGAATAGGAAAGCCGTTGTGCTGGGACACAACGGCTTTATAAAATTGGATGAATTGAAAAATGTAGGGTAACTAAACCATCAAGCCGTGAGGCGTTTTAAAGCTTCCAGGTATTTTTCTCCGGTTTTACGGACAATTTCTTCTGGTAGCTTGGGTGCAGGAGCTTGCTTGCCCCAATCGAGAGTTTCCAGATAATCGCGTAGAAATTGTTTATCAAAACTTGGTTGAGCACTGCCTGGTTGATATTGGTCTTTAGGCCAGAAACGGGATGAGTCTGGAGTTAAAGCCTCATCAATCCAGATCAATTGGCCATCGAGAATACCAAATTCAAACTTGGTATCCGCAATAATGAGACCTTTTTTATCGGCGAGTTCCCGGGCACGTTCATAGATCTGAATACTACTATCGCGGATCTGTTCAGCTATATCCTGGCCGCAAAGCTCAATTGTTTGTTCGAAGGAAATATTCTCATCATGCTCACCAAGTTCAGCTTTTGTCGAAGGGGTGAACAGGGTTTTGGGCAACTTATCGCTTTGTACCAGCCCTGTTGGCAGGGGAATACTGCAGACGGAACCTAACTGCTGGTATTCTTTCCACCCACTTCCTGATAGGTAACCACGAACAATACACTCGACCGGGAGCGGTTGTGCTTTTTTTGTCAACATGCTGCGACCTTCCAATTGATCCCGGTATTGATGGGTAATTGCTGGAAAGTCATCGACGTCAGTTGAAATTAAGTGATTGGGAATCAGGTCGGTCATTTGTTCGAACCAGAATTTAGAAATCTGAGTCAGGACATAGCCTTTTTGCGGAATGCCTTCATCCATGATGACATCAAAAGCAGAAATTCTGTCGCTGGTGACAATCAGCAGATGTTCCCCAAGGTCATAAATATCCCTGACTTTGCCACGATTGACGAGATTCAGTTCAGGACAGTTGGTTTGTGTAATAATTGGTGTCATAATTTGCTCCCATTCTCAAAGGCACTGATCAATTCAGGAACCATGATTTCAATTTGAGCCTGCTGTAATAATTGTTTTAATTTTTCAGCAACGACTTGTTCCTTTTTCTCATTGAGCAATCGTTCTTTTAGCTGGTCACGATTGGTTTCCTCTAAAATTTTGAAATCAGCGACTTCCAAGTTTTTAAGGCTGGCAACCAGGTATTTATCGCCAATTGTGTAAACTTTTGAGGCGATAGGAGCTTCCTTGGTTAAGGAAAAGGCTGTCTCAGCAAGTTCTTGTGAGGTGCCGATACGGGGGATAAAAAAACCAAAGCTGCGGCTGAATTGTCCCGACTCTTCAACCGTTAATTGCAAATTTTTAGCAGCAGTGAGCAAACTTTTCTTATCGGTTGCTTGAGATAGCAGTTTATCTGCTAACTCTTCGGCTAATGATTGTGCCTGCTCGGTTCGATAGGCTTGTTCAACGGTTGATTTGACCTTGTTTAATTCTGGAAGGTGGCTTACCTGCCGTTCCTTCAAGGTGAAAAGGAAGACTCCCTGAGTTGTTTGTACTGGCCTAGCGAGTACGCCCTCTTTTAAAGTGAGAGCAGCTTGACTGATTTCTGCAACTCTGCCAATGCCATCAATTGCAGAATTTTCAGCAAAAAAACCGGTTTCTTTAATTCCTAGATCATTGCCTGCTGCTGCAGCTTCAATATCTGCTGTTTTACGATTAATATTATAAGCGTCCATGGCTTTTTCATAGGCTAATTGACGTGCTTTTTCCAGGATCAGGCCAGCTTTGACCTCTTTTATAGCATCAACCAAGGGTTTCACCCCTGGTTCTATGTATTTATCTACTTTAACGATATGAAATCCAAAGGGGGTTCGGATGACATTGCTTAATTGGCCTGGGCGCAGTGAGAAAACAGCATCTTCAAATTCACTAACCATAATGCCACGACCAAAAGTGCCAAGATCTCCACCTTGAGATGAATTGCTTTTATCGTCTGAGTGAGTTCTCGCCATTTGGGTGAAATCGGCCCCATCCCGGAGTTGTTTTAGCAGCTCATTGGCAAAATCTTCCCGTTTCTGACTAGTTTCAGCATCTGCATCATTCGGGACGCTCAGCAAGATATGTGCTGCTGTAATCTGCTCCTCGATTTCAAACTGATCCAGATTGCGGCGGTAATAGCGCTGAAGATCTTCATCACTGCTAGTGCCCACCTCTTGTTCGTAGCGGGCAGGATCAAACTGCAGGTAGCGGAGCGATACTTTGTCCGGAACTCTGAAATTTTCTATATTCTGTTCAAAAAATGATTTTAATCCACTGTCAGTGACTTTGACTTTAGACTCCACTAATGCTGGTGTCAGCCAGACGTAATTGAGATTAACCATGTCGTTTTCTTTGTGGAATGCTGTGTTTAATTCTTCATCACTGATATCTGTGCCCTGTTGCAGTTTGGTTCGTACTTTTTGGGATAGTAGTTGTTTACGTTGGGTCGCTTCAAATTGTTCTGGGTTCATCCGTTGATAATTCAATACCTCAATGTAGCGCTCTCGGTTGAATTTACCATCGACCTGAAACGCATCATATTTTGCAATGCTGTCGACTAGATCATCTTCTGTAACGTCAAGATTAAGTTGTCCTGCCTGCTGAATCAGAAGTGACTCTTCGATCAGTTGCTGCATTGCTTGTCTGGGTAGATTGAGCTGTTTTTCCAGTTTGGCGTCAAAATTACCCTGATAAATGTTTTGATACAGATTATAGAGATTGCTGTAGTTGCTTTGAAATGCATCATAGCTGATTTCATTGCCATTGACGTTGGCAGCAATATCTCCACCTCTCTGGGCTCTTTGATCAGATGGTGCCGTAAGCATAGTATAGCCGATGACAAAACTCAGAATAATCACACCGAAGGCAATTTTGATTAAGACCGATTTTTGTTTTGATCTGACAAATTGAAGCATTACAATGAAACTCCTCGTGATGTTTTTGGTTGATTAGAGACAAAAAACAGGGTCGCATGTTAGACCAGCAATTTACTGAAAAGCAATCATTTTTTACCAGCTTAGCTCTTGCTTAAAAATGGTTGCTTTGCTAGAGTGGCCAAGCTTTTGGGCTTAACTTCAACTTCATGTTTTAAGCTGCTTGCAGCGTTGACAGGATAGTATATGTTTAATGTATTTAATGCTATATGGGGCATGTTCTCGAACGACCTGGCTATTGATCTGGGGACAGCCAACACCCTTGTTTTTATGAAAGGGAAGGGGATTGTTGTCAGTGAACCTTCAGTTGTTGCTGTTAAAACCGGTCCGGCTGGCCAACGTAAGGTGCTGGCCGTTGGTACAGATGCAAAAGAGATGCTGGGTCGTACACCGGGAAGTATCGTTGCCATCCGTCCGATGAAAGATGGGGTGATCGCCGATTTTGACCATACTGAAGAAATGCTACGTTATTTTATCCGTAAGGTTCATAATCGTAAGAATCTGGTACGCCCGCGGATTGTGATCTGCGTTCCTTCCGGGATTACCCAGGTAGAAAAACGCGCGGTTCGTGAATCTGCGGAATCAGCTGGAGCGCGTGAAGTTTATCTGATTGAAGAGCCGATGGCTGCTGCTATTGGTGCAGGTTTGCCAATTACTGAAGCTTCTGGAAACATGATTGTTGATATTGGTGGTGGAACGACAGAGGTGGCAGTTATCTCACTTGCCGGGATTGTTTATGCGGAGAGTGTGCGAGTCGGTGGTGATAAGCTGGATGAGGCTATTATTCAGTACATGAAGCGTAAATATAACTTGTTGATTGGTGAACGGACGTCTGAAGCGGTTAAAATCGGTATTGGTAGTGCCTATTCTACCGGAGATGATACGGTTAACATGGATATTAAGGGTCGTGACTTGGTCAGTGGTGTTCCCAAAACCATGGAAATCAACTCTGATGAGATTCGTGAAGCGATGATGGAGACGATTAATACCATTATTGAAGCGGTCAGAATCTCACTTGAGCGGACTCCACCAGAGTTGGCTGCAGATATTGTGGACAAAGGGATTGTTTTAGCTGGTGGCGGGGCATATCTGAAAAATTTAGATATTCTTCTGCGCGAGGAAACTGGATTGCCTGTAGTTGTTGCCGAAGATCCATTATCCTGTGTTGTGCTGGGTTCGGGAGCTATTCTAGATCAGTTGGATCTGTTGAAACAAGTTGCTATTTCCTCCTGATATCGAGTCTGACTTGATAGAAGTAATGTGTTATTGTTCAGGGAGGATCAATCGATCCTCCCTTTTTAATATTGTTGTCCCGACGGTTTTTATGCCGTTGCCAGATCTGCTTGGAGCAGTCAGTGCGTGAGCTGTTAAGGCGCTATCAATTCCTGTTGCTGGCTATTATTTTACTGCTGATAACAGTCATCCTCTATTCCTATAATCTTCGTCACAAAACTGCCACCACCTTTTTTGAACGTGCCATCCTCACTTTTGCAGCACCTTTTCAGGTTGGTGTTGATGGTATCGTTGATAATGTCACCGATGTATGGGGTAATTACCTTTGGTTGGTTGATGCCCAGAAACGCAACCTTGAACTTGAACAAGAAAATCTTGAACTGCATTCCCAGCTGCAACAAGTTGAAGAAATTTCATTGCAAAATGAACGTTTGCGTAAACTGCTTGCTTTTGTCGATGATCTGGATCGCCCAGCTTTGCCAGCGCAAGTTATTGGTGAAGATGGGAGTAACTGGGCACGGACAATTATTATCGATAAGGGAACCCGCGCTGGGCTATACAGTGGTTTAGCAGTTGTCTCGGCGCAAGGGGTTGTCGGACGGATTATGAAAACGGCGCCTGATAGCTCACGGGTTCTGTTAATTACCGATGCTTCTTCGGCTCTTGCTGCTTTGATCCAGAGAACCAGAACTCGTGGAGTTGCACGTGGACTGGGCGCTAAATTATCAATTGAATATGCTTTACGTGACTCCGATATTCAGATAGGCGACTTATTGGTGACTTCGGGAATGGGGGGAGTCTTCCCAAAAGGTTTACCACTTGGATTGGTCGAGTCGGTTGAAAAAGATCAATATGGCTTATTCCAACAGGTGACAGCAACACCAACGACCGATTTTTCCCATCTTGAGGAAGTTATGGTGATTGTCGGGGAAGATCAATGAAAGGTTTTTTCCTGTTTCTTTTTACTGGAATAGTATTTGCCCTGCTCCAGAGTAGTGTTCTGCCGTTATTTTTTTCGCCAAATTGGCGACCAAACTTGATTCTGATCCTGATTCTGTATCTTGGGCTGAGTGAAAATCTACCCCGTGCAATTATTGCTAGCCTGCTATTGGGAGCCATTCAGGATAGTTTATGTGGCCCCAATCTTGGTCTGTATATTTCGGTTTATCTGGTTATTATATTGGCAACACGGGTACTTTCTGATCAACTCAATGTTGAAAGTCCACCGTTATTATTGTTGTTAATTGCTGGCGGCACCCTGTTGCAAAATCTGTTAATAGGATTTTATCTGACCGTATTTGCTGCAACGGCTCCAGTTTTACAAATTCTGTTTCCCGCTATTCCACAGCAGATTATGACAAATGTGTTTTTTGCTACAATTCTATTATTTCTGCTGCTTCGCTTCCAGCGTCTATTTGGTTATCGTTCTGGTCTCGCCGGCCTGATTTACCAGAGTAAACATCATGGGACTTGATCTGAAATGGAAAGAACTTCCGGTTGTTCAGCGTCGTTTTTTGTTTTATTCGACCGTGGCGGCTATGGTGTTCTTACTGTTGATATTACGTCTTTGGTATTTGCAAATCATCAGTTACGAAGATCTGCAGGAGCGATCTGTTCGTAATCGTACCCGGGTTTTGTCACTGGATGCACCTCGAGGGCCGATCTTTGATCGTAACGGAGTATTGCTGGTTGATAATCGGCCTTCATTTAAGATTTCTGTCATGCGCCAGGAAGTTGAAAATCCTTCCCTGTTATTTGAACGGTTAGCTCCTTTATTGGAGATTGAAGTTGCTGAGCTCGAGTCGCGCTGGCAGAAGGGGAAAAGATTTCCAATTTATCGCCCGGTTCCATTGGCAGAAGATGTCAGCCGTGAAATTATGGAGAGAGTGCAGGAACATAGTGTAGATTTGCCAGGGGTGTTGACTGAAGTACGACCAGTGAGAGACTACCTTGAACATGGATCCGCGGCACATTTGATTGGATATCTTGGTGAAATTACTAAGGACGAATTGCAGAGTGGTAATTTTGATCACTACCGTGGTGGCGATTTTATTGGCAAGACAGCTCTTGAAAGGACATTTGAACCTTATTTGCGGGGAGAAAAAGGGCAACGTTTGGTTGAGGTTGATGTTCAGGGAAAACTGTTCCGGCAATTACAGGCAAAGCCTTCCCGTCCAGGTAACAAAGTCTATCTGACCCTTGACCGAGAGTTGCAACGTGCAGCTGATGAAGCTTTTGGCTCTCAATCTGGTGCTGCCATCGCTTTAGACGTCAAAACTGGAGAGATCCTGGCTATGGTCAGTCGTCCGACCTTTAATCCGGCTTTATTTGCCAAGGGGATCGCTGGGGACGAGTGGCGGGTATTAGCGCAAGATCTTCGCCATCCACTACAGAATAAGGCTGTTTCTGGACAATATCCCCCAGGATCAACGTTTAAAATGATTGTGGCTTTGGCCGCGTTGCGTGAAGGGATTACGGACACAAATCGAAGTATCGATTGTAAGGGTGATTTTGTTGTCGGTGGCTCGCGATATCGCTGCTGGAAGAAAAAAGGACATGGACCAACCGATCTGAAAAAAGCACTGCGGGAAAGTTGTGATGTCTGGTTTTATCAGGTTGGACTGGAACTGGGTATTGATAAGTTATCCGCAGCAGCCAAAGAGTTTGGATTGGGGGCTCCGGTTGGCTATCCCCTGCCGGGGGAGCGTTCAGGTATTATCCCTTCCCAGGAATGGAAACATCAACGTTACAATAAGCCTTGGTACGCGGGTGAAACGGTTATCAGTTCAATTGGACAGGGTTTTGTCCTTGCTACACCAATACAATTAGTGGTGATGATGGCTGCTATAGCAAATGAGGGCAAGGTTTTGAAGCCCCAAGTTGTTC
>JAOZLQ010000154.1 GCA_029934755.1 Desulfuromusa sp.
ACTTGATCACAACAGTGATGGTGATATTGATGATGCTGGTGAGGGTAACGGCCTAGCGACTCCATCGGTCACGGACGTCAATGGTGATGGTAGGGCTGATTATGCCTATGCCGGGGATCTTGATGGTAATATGTGGAAAATTGATTTCACTGATAGCAATATTAATAATTGGGAAGTTGCTTTTAATCAGGGAGGTTCTCCTGCCCCTTTATTTAAAGCTGTTGGGCCAACGGGGATAGCACAACCTATTACCGCAAAACCTGATGTTATGTATCATACGCAATATCATGGCTACATGGTTGCTTTTGGTACGGGTAAATTTCTTGGAACATCAGATTTTCTTGATAAGACGGTCCAAACTGTCTATGGCGTTTGGGATTATGGTGATGATACGGATGATACAGAGAACTTAGGAACTTTTGACCCTGCCACTGAACAGGTTTCTGAGCAGTCATCGCGTTCAACTCTATTAGAACAGGAGCTCTTGGTTCCCGATTTCACCTATGATCCTGATCCTGCTGTTCCAGATGATGAGGAAATTTTGCGGGTTCTGACTGATAATGACATTACCTGGCTAATTGAGTCCGATAGTACTGCAGGTGAGTATCCTGACCTGTCAACCGGTGCTGATAATAATGCCGGGTGGTATTTTGATTTGCCAAATTCTGGCGAAAGAGTTGTCAGCCGAATGATGATTCGCGATAGTAAAGCTATTTTTATCTCTTTCACTCCTGAACTTTCACCTTGTACTCCTGGCGGTAACTCTATTCTTCATGAGGTGGATGCAGGGAATGGCAGTCGTTTGAATAAACCGGTATTTGATGTAAATGGTGATGGGGTTGTGGATAATAACGATATGATTACAGTTACTGATGCAGCAGGTAATATTGTTACTGATGCAGAAGGTAATGCTCTGTTGGTTGCCGCTACTGGTATTCAACGTGAGGGGCATCTGCAGACCCCAGCAATTCTTAAGCTCGGCAAAGAAGAAATCAAATATATGAGTTCTACAGCTGGAACGGTGGAAACTGTTACGGAAGAAGCTGTGAAAATAGGGGTCAGCTCTTGGCGAGAATTCTAAATTCCTGTGTTTGCTGTATACTATTAGAGACCCAGTAAGCTTTCTTGGAGATCTGTTATGGAAAATATAAAAGCTATTTTGTTAATTGTCGTGCTAATTTTTCTTAGTTTGTTGGTAATTGCTCCCGTAGTATCAGCAGGGCTTGTCCATACACCTGAAGGGGTGATTATCACTCATTACCCTGATAAATTTGACGGAATGGGCACTCTCTATAGTGTTGAAGAAAGGGGAATCGTTATTGATGATATGTTTCTCCCTTTTTCATCACAGGTGAGATATATGACCCCTCAAAGTGTATATTCATCCCTTGGATATTTCAAACAGGGACAGAAGGTTGGTTATATATTAAATGATGAAAACCAGATCACTAAACTATGTTTGTTTTTAGACAAGAGAAAAAAACATTCAAAAAAATAAATATTTTTTACTTAATGGTCGTTTTGGAAGGAAAAGCTGTCCCGCTGAAAAGTTGGGCAGCTTTTTTTATGGTACATTCCAGCTGAAATAATTGACTTGTCGAAATAGGTTGATAAACGATAGTATTCGCAGGTTATTCAGCTTACTCTTACTCCTTCCCATCGTTAACGGATAGTAGATTCCTATGGAGATATTGAGATCACTAGACGGATTGATCCCTCCCTTGGGTTCAAGTGCAATAACTTTGGGCAATTTTGATGGTGTTCATTTGGGGCACCGTGAATTATTTCGTCATGTGGTCAAAATCGCCCGTCAGTTAAATTGCCCTTCTGTTGTTTACACATTCGATCCCCATCCCCTTAAATTTCTGGCTCCTGGAAAAGCTCCCCTATTATTGAATACCCCGGTCGAAAAACGGCGCTTGATAGCGGCTTCACATATTGATTATCTCGTTGAAACACCATTTAACAATAATTTTGCGACAATGTCTCCCGAACAATTTGTTGACGAAATTCTGATAGCTAAATTGCATGTTAAAGCATTGGTGGTTGGGTACGATTACTCCTTTGGCAAGGGTCGACGCGGTGATACTAAATTCCTCAAAACTTATGGGGATGAAAAAGGATTTACCGTTGAGGTGTTACAACCAGTAGGAGCGGATGGTGTGCCGTACAGTTCAACTCGAATTCGAACTATGATTGCAGCAGGAGATGTAGCTGGAGTTGTGCGCTTACTCGGTCGGCAGTATAATCTTGAAGGACGGGTTGTGCCGGGTGATCAGCGGGGTCGGGAGATGGGTTTCCCGACAGCTAACCTAGAGACGGATAAAGAGTTATTGCCAGCATCAGGGGTTTACGCGGTTAAGGTTCGGCATGGTTCGCAGGAATATGGTGGAGTTGTTAATTTAGGTCAGCGGCCCACTTTTGGTGGCGGTTCTTCGACGATTGAGGTTCATCTTCTTGATTATACCGGACAATTGTATGATCATAATTTGCGGATTTATTTTGTCGAACGGTTGCGTGGTGAGCGGAAATTTTCGAGCGTTGAGGAATTAGTCAATGCTATCGCCGCTGATGTTCTCAGGGCGCGACAGATTCTATCTTCAGTGCAGATAGTTCAGTATCAAGAATATTTATCTTTAAAATAGGATCATAATGTCAATCTCAGGTAAAAGCCGAATATATGGTCTTGTAGGTGATCCTGTTGCTCATTCCCTTTCTCCTCTGATGCAAAATCATGCTTTTAAAATGCATAATATCGATGCTGTGTATATTCCATTTCACGTACTTCCTGATGATTTGCCATCAGCTATCAGCGGTCTTCGCGCTCTGAATGTTGCAGGGGTGAATGTCACGATCCCGCACAAAGAAGCAATCATTGCTTTTCTTGATCAGATTGACCCAGAAGCTCAGTTAATTGGTGCAGTGAATACTGTTGTTAATAATGATGGAACCTTGGTTGGTTATAATACTGATGCGAGCGGTTTTATGCGTTCGGTTTGCACTGAATTGAACTTTATCCCCGAGGGACGTGATGTCTTATTGTTGGGGGCAGGGGGGGCAAGCCGTGCTGCAGCGGTGGCATTGGCTTCAGCTGGGGTGAAGTCGATGACCATTGCCAATCGCGGACAAGCTAGAGCAGAAAAGCTTATTAATAATCTTATGTCTCATTTTCCATCTATTCAGTTTTCTGCAGTTGACTATAATGATAATAGATATTTAAAGGCTATATCAGTGGCTGATTTGATTGTGAATACAACTTCTGTTGGTTTACATGGCGAAGAAATAAATTTTTTACCATTGGAGAATATTAAAGGTAGCGCATTAATATATGATATGATATATTCCTTTTCTGAAACTCCACTTATTAAGAGTGCCCGATCGATGCGATTGACTTGTATTAACGGATTGGGGATGTTGGCTGCTCAGGGAGAAGATGCTTTTTTTCTCTGGACAGGGATCCGGCTTCCAACTGATTTTATGCGACAGTTTCTTGGGCGGGCTGAGTGTCGTACCTGATAGGCTACAGTCAGGCATGCTTGAAATTTCTGTACAAATAAATAAAAATGGAAAGGGTTAAGGTTAGATGAGTGTCAGTCGTCTTGGAGAGTTACTGGTTCGAAATCAACTGATTTCTGATAACCAGTTGGCTAATGCTATCTCAGAGCAAAAAAAGGATGGTACCCGTCTGGGGGCAGCACTCGTCAAGCTGGGCTATGTTCAGGAGCATGATCTCGCCTCTTTCCTATCTAAACATTATGGTGTCCCATCTATTGATCTTGCCGAATTCGATATTGATCCAGTTGTTGTTGCTCTCGTTCCTGCTGAGGTTGCACAAAAATATCAGTTAGTTCCTATTAATCGTGCTGGGGCAACATTGATTGTTGCCATGGCTGATCCCTCGAACATCTTTGCGATTGACGATATCAAGTTCATGACCGGCTTCAATGTCGAAGTTGTTGTTGCAGCTGAAGCTGCCATCAAAGAAGCCATCGACAAGTTTTATGATCAAAGTTCCTCTATGGCAGATGTTTTGGAAGGGTTGGGAGACTTTGATGATTTAGAATTGGTTGATGGGGACTCTTATGATGATGTTGGTGAATTAGAGCGTGCCAGTGAGGACGCCCCAGTGGTTAAATTGGTTAATCTGATTTTAACTGACGCTATCAAGAAGAAAGCTTCAGATATCCATATTGAGCCTTATGAACATGCTTTCCGGGTGCGGTATCGGATTGATGGGGTACTCTATGAGGTCATGAAACCGCCGCGTAAACTTAAAAATGCCATAACATCACGTCTGAAGATTATGGCAACCATGGATATTGCCGAAAGACGTCTCCCTCAAGATGGCCGGATTAAGATCAAGATAGGGCGTAATCAGGAGATGGATTATCGGGTCAATTGTCTGCCGACTCTGTTTGGTGAGAAAGTTGTTCTGCGGTTACTTGACAAAAGTAATCTGCAGCTGGACATGACCAAGCTTGGTTATGAAGAGAAGGCACTGGCATGGTTTAAAAAAGAAATCCATAAACCTTTTGGGATGGTGCTGGTTACTGGTCCAACAGGGAGTGGAAAGACGGTCTCGCTCTATTCGGCTCTTTCCGAATTGAACAAGACGACGGAGAATATTTCAACGGCAGAAGATCCGGTTGAGTTTAACTTTGCCGGGATTAATCAAGTCCAGATGCACGAGGAGATTGGTCTCAATTTTGCTGCGGCATTGCGAGCCTTTTTACGTCAGGATCCGGATATCATCATGATCGGTGAGATTCGTGATTTTGAGACAGCTGAGATTGGTGTTAAAGCTGCCTTAACTGGGCATATGGTTCTTTCAACGTTACACACAAACGATGCTCCAAGTACGGTAAATCGCCTTTTGAATATGGGGATTGAACCTTTTCTTGTTGCTTCAGCGGTCAACCTGATTTCAGCACAACGGCTTGGTCGTAGAGTGTGTTCAGAGTGCAAAGAGCCGGAAAAACATTCTAAGGATGCCCTTATCTCTGCAGGTATTCCTGAAGATCAAATTGGCAAGTTTACAACTTACAAGGGGCGCGGTTGTTCTGTTTGTAATGATACCGGTTACAAGGGACGAATTGGTGTTTACCAGGTCATGCCGATGTTTGAAGATATTAAAGAGATGATTCTTTCTGGTGCTAATACTGCTGAGATTAAACAGGAATCCATGCGCCTTGGAGTCAAAACCATGCGCCAATCTGCTTTGAGTAAAATGACGGAAGGTGTAACAACCCTGGAAGAGGTATTACGTACGACGGTTGCTGATGATTGATCGTGCCATATAAATACCAGACTTTATTGGTAGAATGACTATTTAGTTGCCTGGTTGTTTTTCGTTTCTCATATTTCGATCTAATGTAAGGGGTTTTTATGGCAAATATGCATCAGTTGCTGAAATCGATGATAGAGCAGGGTGCTTCAGAT
>JAOZLQ010000155.1 GCA_029934755.1 Desulfuromusa sp.
TCTGGTTATCAGTAATCCCCCTTATCGTCAGCCTGGTTCCGGTCGGATATCCCCCAATAATGAACGAGCTTATGCTCGACATGAACTGTCTGGTGGGTTGGAGGATTTCATCGCTGCAGCCGGCTGGATATTAAAAAAAAGTGGCAGTTTTGCGCTGATTTATCTGGTAGAACGTTTGCCCGAATTGATGGTTAAAATGGTTGCAGCGGGGATTGAGCCGAAACGGTTACGGATGGTCCATTCGCGGAGTGGCGAAGCCGCTAAAATGGTTTTGGTCGAAGGGTGTAAGGGGGGGCGTCCCGGATTGCAGGTTGAAAAAACGCTATATTTATATAGAAATGATGGAACGAGTCGGGACTATACGGAAGAGGTGCTACAGATGTACGAGATTGCTGACTAATTATTCCGTTCTTTATCCAGCTGTTTCTGCAGAGTAAATAGCTTTCGCAGCTCGTGTTTCACCTCAAAATTGTCAATTTGAGTTAACTTTTCTTCAATTGATTCTTTTTCAGCATTAGTCAGCTCAATTTTCGTCCACGGTGGTGCCTCTGGTGCTTTTTTTGTTTTCGGCGGTTGGTATGTTTGCGAATTGCGAGTTTGGCGCAGATAAATATCGGTGATGCCAGCATTAGGTATTTTTGCCTCAATTTTTTCCAGAATCTTTGGCTTCAACATTTGTAACTGTTGCATCCAAACTGGATGGTCAACTTGAACTTCCAAGACCCCTTTGCGTAATTTGAGCGGTCTTGCTCGTGCGGCAATCTGCTCTCCGACTAATTGATCCCAAACCAACCAAGCTTGATGTCGGGTAATTTGCTCGCCGAATCCAGGTTTTCCAAGGATTTGTTTTAGCAGTGAACCAACCCGTTCGGCTTGTTTCATTGGCGGGCGATCACTGTGTTTCATTTCAAACTCCGCAATGTGTATTTCCTTTGCAGTTATTATTGAGTGTAAAAGCGTGGTTACCTTACTCTTAGAGGCGGATTGCTGTCAATTTTATGCCGATACCAAATTGCTCTTGCATGCCATTTATAAACGTGTCACTATGCGCGGCTTGACTTTAATGTTAGGACGCTGCTAGTGGTTAGTGACGGAGATTGTGTCGCAATATTTCACTCGGTTCATCGGGTGATGAAAGCGGAAAAGGTTCTCAAGGGACAGTATCTGGATATTCTGCTGATTCCTGTCCCTCGCCAGTTGAGTGCTGACTGCGGGATGGCAATCAGATACCCCTATGACCTACATTCTCAGGTCAAACAGGCTCTGGCTGCGTTTGATTTAAAAATGATGGAAGTTTGGTTGATGAAGGCTGATCAATATCAGCGTTTAGCATGAAACATCCCGTTTTGTCAGAGCTTTTAACTTGACAACAGGGAATGCTGTTTTTTATATTTACTCTTTCGTGGATTTTGTCGGTAGAACAGTATGTTTGATACACTTTCTGACAAGCTCGACTCAGTTTTTAAGAAGCTGCGTGGGCACGGACGGCTGACCGAGCAGCACATTAAGGAGACCATGCGGGAAATCCGTCTGGTTTTACTTGAAGCTGATGTCAACTTTCGTGTGGTCAAAGATTTTATTGCCAAGGTTAGTGAACGTGCTGCTGGTCAGGATGTTCTGAAGAGCCTGACCCCGGCTCAACAGGTAATTAAGGTTGTTCGTGAAGAACTGGCCGGCCTGATGGGCGAGGGGGAAGATAATTCTCTTAACTTGTCAGTTAAACCGCCAGTGCCGTTGATGCTTTGTGGTTTGCAAGGTGCTGGTAAAACGACAACATGTGGCAAACTGGCACTGAAACTGCGTCGCGAAAAACGTAATCCATTGCTGGTTCCGGCTGATGTTTATCGCCCGGCGGCAATTGCTCAGCTTAAAACACTGGGACGCCAGCTTGATGTTGAGGTATTTGATTCTCAGCCCGGGCAGGATCCGGTTGATATTTGTGTCCAAGCTTTAAGTTATGCGGAGCTCAACGGCTTTGATACCCTCATTCTTGATACGGCTGGTCGATTGCACATCGATACAGAGTTGATGGGTGAGCTCAAGCGAATTGTTGATAAGGTTGTTCCGCAAGAGATTTTATTTGTTGCTGATGCGATGACCGGGCAGGATGCGGTGACCGTGGCAGCCAGCTTTGATGAGCAATTACCCCTGACCGGTGTGATTCTTACCAAATTGGATGGTGATGCCCGTGGTGGCGCTGCTCTTTCAATTCGGGCCGTTACTGGTAAGCCAATCAAACTGGTTGGTATGGGTGAAAAACTCGATGCTCTTGAGCAATTTTACCCTGATCGTATGGCTCAGCGTATCCTCGGTATGGGGGATGTTCTCAGCCTGATCGAAAAGGCTCAAGAAGCGGTTGATGCTGATGATGCTGCGGCGATGGAGCAGAAACTTCGCCAAGGTGGTTTCACCCTTGAAACTTTTCTTGAACAGATGCAGATGGTCAAGAAAATGGGTTCCATGGACTCGTTGCTGAAAATGATTCCCGGAGCGGGAAAAGCTCTTAAGAAAGTTCAAGGGGCGCAGTTGCCTGAAGATGAAATGAAAAGGGTTGAGGCGATTATTCGTTCGATGACTCAAAAGGAACGATTGAACCATAAAATTCTGAATGGCTCGCGGCGTTTACGTATTGCCAAGGGTAGTGGAACTCGGGTTCAAGATGTCAATCAGTTATTAAAGCGCTTTGTAGAGGCGCAAAAAATGATGAAAAAAATGCAGAAAATGGGTCCGAAAGGTCTCAAAGGGATGCTTGGCCAGGGTGGCCAACTTCCATTTTAATCTGAATCAGCGGATAGTGATAGAATCATATCCTGTTCGATAGACAGACAACATAAAGAAACACCAGGAGGAAAGACAGTATGTCAGTAAAGATCAGACTCGCCCGCGGTGGCGCAAAAAAGAAGCCGGTCTATAAGGTCGTTGTGGCCGACGAGCGTTTCCCTCGGGATGGTCGGTTTATCGAGGATTTGGGGCAGTATAACCCCCGCGAGGAAGAATTTCTGCTGAATTTTAAAGAGGATCGGGCCCTTGAGTGGCTCAATAAAGGTGCTCAGCCTACAGATACAGTACGCCGGCTTTTACGCCATGCTGGTGTCTGGGCCAAGTTCAAGGCAAAGGCTGCTACTGAAGCCTGATACCTGAATCTGGTCCGAATCCGGGGCATCGACCCCCCAATTACCCGGAGGATGACCTATGAAAGATCTGATCGAGTATATTGCAAAGTCTCTGGTTGAAAAGCCTGATGAAATTGTTATTTCTGAGGAAATAGCAGAGGACGGTAGCGTACTCGTCAAGCTTGCGGCGGCAGCAGAAGATATGGGGCGGATTATTGGTAAACAGGGGCGCACCGCTAAGGCAATGCGGACTTTGTTGAATGCCAAAGCAACTCGTGAAAATCGTCATGCTTTATTGCAGATCATGGAATAAATGTGGGTTTAGCTGGTTTTAGGTTGGTTTGAGTTGATGGCTGAATCTTTGCTGGAAATTGGAAATATTGTTGGTACCCACGGGTTGCGTGGAGACCTAAAGTTTCGTGCTAAATCGGGAGACCCTGAGCTTCTGATGTCGATGAAGCAGATCTGTCTACGGCTGCCGACTGGTGAAGTCCTGAATGTGGATATTAACCGTCAGGTTTTGCATAAGGGACAGGTTTTATTACGTCTACAGGGCTATGAATCGATCGATCTGGCCGAGCCGATTGTTGGCAGTCAGGTTTTGCTGGATGAAAGTCTATTGCCGAATCTGAATGATGATGAATATTATTGGGGCCAATTAGAAGGTTTGCAGGTTGTTGACCGAGAACGGGGAGTAATCGGGCAACTTCATGAACTGATCGGTACAGCAGCTCATGATACCTATGTAGTAAAGGGCCGTTTAGGAGAAATTCTGATTCCGGCTGTACACCAGTTTATATTGGAAATCGATCTGGAAGCGAGGATTATGAAAGTTGATCTTCCTGAAGGATTGATACCCGAAGAACAATGATCTTTGACGTATTGACGCTATTCCCGGGCATGTTTGATTCACCATTGCAGGAAAGTATTCTTGCACGGGCGATTAAGCAGGGATTGCTTGAGGTGCGGACACATAACCTGCGTGATTGGGCTGAAGGCAAGCATCAAACCACTGATGATACTCCTTATGGCGGTGGTGACGGTATGGTGATGAAGCCTGAGCCAATTGCCCGGGCTATCGCAGAATTAAAGCAGCAAGCTCCATCTGCAAAGGTGTTGTTGATGTCACCGCAGGGGGTTCCTTTTAAGCAACAGCATGCTCGTGAGCTGTCTCGTGAGCCGGGATTGATTTTTCTCTGTGGACGGTATGAAGGTTTTGACGAGCGGGTTCGTCAAACTCTGGTTGACGTTGAATTTTCCATTGGTGATTTTGTCTTAACCGGTGGAGAACTTCCGGCCATGGTGATGATTGATGCAATCTCCCGAAATCTTCCTGGAGTTCTTGGTTCCAGTGGTAGTGCGGAGACAGATTCATTTGTCGATGGTTTGTTGGAATATCCGCAATATACTCGCCCTGCTGTTTTTGACGGGATGCAGGTTCCAGAAATTCTCCTTTCTGGAAATCATGGTAAAATAGCGGAATGGCGGCGTGAACAGCAGCTGTTCCGTACGTTACAGCGGCGCCCCGAACTGTTGGATAACGTTCAATTGAGCGATCAAGATAGCGTAGTTCTTGAACGTCTGCGTAAAGAAACAGAGATAGCAAAAACAATTAGATAGTTTACAAAATTTACAATTTTTTTTATAACTAAATAGCGATTGAGAAAACGGATAGATAAATCGAGGAGGAACAAAGATGAACATCATTGATCAACTGGAAATGGAACAGATTAAAAAGGATATCCCGCGTTTTAAAGCTGGTGATACTATTAAAGTTCACGTGAGAATAACTGAAGGTGAAAAACAGCGGATCCAGATTTTTCAGGGTGTCTGCATCAAGCGTGTTAATCGCGGGCTTGGTTCTTCTTATACCGTTCGTAAGATGTCTGGTGCTATTGGTGTGGAGCGGATTTTTCCACTTCATTCACCGAGCATTGAAAAGATTGAGGTTGTTCGTGTTGGTCAGGTTCGCCGGGCCAAACTCTACTACCTGCGTAATTTGCGTGGTAAAGCTGCACGGATTTCTGAAAAACGGATGGTCTGAACATCGACTTGAGGAAATAAAAAAGCCCCGCTCGGTTATTCCCGGCGGGGCTTTTGTTTTGTAGTTACTAGTGTCATGACAAGACACCGGTGTAAAAGAGAGCAGGTTGTCCTATCTTGTTCCCGTTTTTCTAATTAATTCTTCAGTAAAACTCATAATATAACCGTTAAGGTGAATCCTTATCACATGAATCTGCAGCGCAGAAGTCCCCCAGTTTTCTAAATATAAAAACATATTATCATCGCCCATACGGTTGCTCGATGATAGCG
>JAOZLQ010000156.1 GCA_029934755.1 Desulfuromusa sp.
CGCACTACCTGTGGCAACCAGAACCCGTTCTCCGATTCCTGCACCAACAAGGTCTGCTGCGACAAAACTCTCTTTTTCTTCGTCCCGACAAACATCTAGCCGCTGGACAATCATCAATTTAAGACCAGTCAGAGAATCATTCTTTCTCGTCGCCCATACATTACCAACCACATTGCCGATAATCATTTATTTCACCTCTTTAGTTTTTTGAAGTTGAATGCCACGTTCTCTGGCACAATCAAGAGCAAGCGGAGTCAGTAGAGCATCGGATAAAACATGCAGAACAGAAACACCCTGCTGGTGTGCTTCGATAACATCCCGTTCGGTGACCAACCGGCGACTCAATCGGGTAGTATTTTGCTTTTCCGCTGCAAATCGTTGCAGACCAAAACCACGGAGGATTTCCTCGTAGGATGCGTATAATTGATAGAGGGATTCCGCTGCAGTTTTACTGTATTGAAGATACTCAAATTCAAACACCTCAACGGTTTTCCCTGCGAGCAACAAGTCCAACGCTTTTTTCAGCAGCGGTCCAGTTGTTCTCCCCAGAGCCAGATCTGCCATTTGACTACAGGATAAGAATGGTAAAATTGTCCGCGCAGGAGCAATGATATCGCTAGCGGGGTCCCAGAAAACCACTTTGTCACTCTGCTCCAAATGCTGCAACACCGGTGCAACAGCGACATCATCCTGACGTGCCAATATCAGAATCTGCTGACAATCTGGCGTTTCCTGAAGTTGTTTTAAAACTTCCCGAACTATAGTTTGAACTAAATCATCAATTGCCATCGGCAACATCCTTCTTACAGTAACTGACCTGTCATTTCAGGAGTCCAGCCACAAGCATTCCCCTCATCAAAATCTATGTGCATGGCAAGTCGATAGTTCTCATTGACACGCACCAGAACCTCTTCAAAAACCAATGCTCTGATATCACCGACCCGAATCCGAACCAGGTCCTGATCACTTACCCCCAGCCTGCTGGCATCATCAGGATGCATATGAAGATGGCGGGCTGCAATGATCAACCCTTCTTCAAGGGTCAGGGTATCCATCTCGGTGGCAATTTGCAGACCTGCTGAGCCGGCGGTATCACCTGACTGCCGAGTTGGGGGAGTAAGTCCAAGCACACGCGCATCAGTTGCAGAGATTTCCACTTGAGTTTTTCCTCTGGCAGGTCCAAGAATGGCAATATGATCGAGTGTTCCACCTGGGCCGATCAACCGAACCCGTTCCTTGCTCAGAAACTGTCCGGGCTGTGACAGTTCACGGACAGGGGTCAAGTCTGTCCCAAACAGTTTCTGCACAGCATCGGCACTAAGATGGACATGGCGTGCAGATAACTCGACCGGGATAACGTTCTCCGTGTCAGCAAATTCAGCTAGAACCTTGGTGACAATTTTATCGAGAATCTGAGTATCCATACTCTCTTCATCTCCTCCTGTTTCCTGAGCTACTTTCAACATCATCACATAAATAACACTGCTCAATCGGTTCAAAGCCTGAATAATATCATTTCGCTCAACTCCACCTGCCCCCGAAAAAGCTGTCACCGCAGCAAGTTCAGCACTCCTCACCAGAGTCCGTAGGCGATTCAGGGAAAGAACGGTGAAATCCATTGTTGCTGAAATTTCAAGGTGCTCCAGGCCAAAATATTTCTGTGGATGATGAGATCGATCCCTTATTTCTGCTTCGTTGAATCCAAGAAAATCACAGGGTTCCAAGGACTCACCAACAACTTCAGCCCGTAGGATTGCACGAATCCGATCCAGCAATTCTCCCAAGTTTTGACTCAGTGGCAAATCCCCGCTGTTAACCATCTGCTGCTGTAACAGTAAGATTTCTGCCTGTAACTGATCCAGCCAACCACGAAAAATAATTCGCGGGTGATCTTTTGGAACCAACTGATTCCCTGTCAACTGGGTCAGACGCTCAGGCTTCACCGTATAGGTGGTTCCATCTGCAACAGCAACATATCTCTGCACAGAGTCGCTGCCTTCAGCAGCAGGATGTTCTCCACGGAGAATTTTGACCTGTCTATCGCTGAGGAACTGAGCCCCCGCAGGAGTCAAAATCTGACCCTCATGGAGGTAAAATATTTCAGGAATCTCTTGCAAAAAACTTTTTCTTAAAAAAGATTCCGTGATGATTTTTTCAATCACTTAGACCCTTTACCTGGCAGGATCAATTCAATCTCATCATGAGGTCGTGGAATAACATGGACACTGACCACTTCCCCAATTTTAGCGGCAGCAGCAGCCCCGGCATCAGTCGCAGCCTTAACTGCACCGACATCACCACGAACCAGAATAGCAACCAATCCGCTACCAACCTGGGTCTTGCCTATCAATGTGACATTAGCAGACTTTACCATGGCATCTGCTGCTTCCAATGCTGCAACAAAGCCCCTTGTTTCCACCATTCCGAGCGCAGTTAATACGGCCATTGTCTATTTCTCCTTTAGATCAAGATTCTGTTTATTGTCCCCTACGAGAAAGAAGGGAAAACGGTTCTACCCCTTCAATTTTGGCAGAAGAAGTTCCACCTCATCATGAGGCCTGGGGATGACATGGACACTGACCACTTCACCAACTTTGGCGGCGGCAGCAGCACCGGCATCAGCAGCAGCTTTAACTGCACCAACATCTCCACGGACCAGAATTGCAACCAACCCGGTACCAACCTGAGTTTTACCAATCAGCGTCACATTAGCCGCTTTCACCATGGCATCTGCTGCTTCTACCGCAGCGACAAAACCTCTTGTTTCTACCATCCCTATTGCACTTGATGTTGCCATTGTTTTCTCCTTCAGTTATTGAGCTTGTTTAAATTAACTACCGATAAATTTAACTCAGACATTAGTTGGAACATAGTTCATTTTTTTCAATTGTTCGAATACCAGTCTGCTGATCGCTTCGACATCAACACCATTATTATCAGTCTGCTGCTCAGAAGCACTGTCCAAACCATAGGCCACATAACGAATATTAAAGAGATGCTTGACCCCTACATTATCCGTCGTTGAACTCCCTCCTACAGGACCACATCCCAGAGTGAGAGAAGGATCAAGATTGGTACTGACACCAACGGCACCAAGGCTTGAAGGGGTATTGACCAACAGCCTCGAAACCGGCTGATTCAAACTAAAATGGCGAATAATCTCTTCGTTGTTGGAATGGATAGCCATGGAGTGACCCAGCCCCCCATTTTGCAGCAGTTGATTGCAAAGATTACCTGCTGCTTGCCAATCAGACACTGTATAGAACCCAAGCAGAGAAGTCAGTTTTTCATAAGAAAACGGGTAACCTGCCCCAACACCCTGCTCTTCATAAATCAGCAACCGGGTTCCAGAGGGAATTTCGATGCCAGCCATCTGCGCCAGAGTACTTGCAGGTTGTCCCACAATAGCTGGGTTCATACTCCCCCTTGGACCTGTCATCAAACCCTTAATCTTTTCAGCAGCAGCACCTTCAAGAAAATAGCAACCTTCAGCAAGTAGAGCTTTTTTGACTTCAGCGGCGATAGATTCCTCGGTAACAATCGCCTGCTCTGAAGAACAGACAGTTCCATAATCAAAGGTTTTACCTGCCATAACACGCCGCACAGCAACCTGAACATCAGCACTCTTTTCAATAAAAACCGGGACATTTCCTGGCCCAACTCCCAGAGCAGGAGTTCCGGAGCTATAAGCAGCTTTCACCATTGCCGGGCCACCTGTCGCGAGGATCAGATCTGCGTGCTGCATCAACTCTCCGGTTCCCTCAAGGGTCGGCATGGTTATCATACTGACCAGATCCTCAGAAATATGCAGCTCTTTGAGAACTTGATGGATAATAGCAACCGTTTTACCAATACATTTTGTAGCTGTCGGATGAGGGCTGAAAACAACTCCATTACCTGCTTTGAGTGCGATCAGCGCCTTATAAATGGTTGTTGAAGTCGGATTGGTCGAGGGGATGAGAGCTGCGACTACACCCGCCGGGATAGCAATCATATCAATTTTTTGCTGCCGATCTTCGGCAATAACTCCAATTGTCTTCAGAGCATGAATACGCTCATAAAGTTTCTCAGATGCCAACAGATTTTTTTGCTTTTTGTCTTCCCAGTTTCCATATCCAGTTTCCTCAACAGCTAACTTTGCAAGATCTTCGGCCATAGCGGTCATGACTTTAGAGATTGCCTGGACAACTTGATCGATCTGCACCTGATTCAATTTGGCAAAACCAAGTTGAGCGGAACGAGCTTTCCGAACCAGATCTCTGGCTTCCTGGATCGAGGCTAAATCATTGTCTGCCATATTATTTACTCCTTCTGCTTCTGGTAGTTGCTGATAATAGCGTCAATCAATTCATCTTTACGTGCTGATCTTATTGTATGCCGATCAAGAGATATTCCAGAAAATTGTCTGGCCAATTCTCTGAGCTTGACAACGCTCATGCTGGACAACCCTTGCGGATCAAATTTAGGAATACTTTTTTCCGCAATACTTCTTTTAGACCGTTTCTGTTTTGGATTCGGATGCACAGAAGCAGCTTTTTTAGAAACATTTTTTTTGCCCTTCTGCTTAACATCATCAACCACAAAATCTAATCCTTCTGCGGTTCTGGCAATGACAGTTTGCGATTGAACCGAGCCAACCTGCTCTGCTGCACTGCAGCCTGATTCAACAGCAACCTTGACCGAACTGACATCCCCCGCAAGCAGAACTGAAACCAGACCGGAACCAACATAACAGCAACCGAGGAGTTCAACCTCAGCAGATTTGAGTGCTGCGTCAGCACCAGTCACCGCTGGAACAAATCCGATCGTTTCAAAAATCCCTAAAGCCTTATTATTCATGTCAGTACGCCTTTGGATTATCTGCGACAGCTTGCACCGCTTCAGCAAAAGCTTCACACGCGGCCATACAAGAGGCTTGGCTGCCACTCAGTAATCCTCCACCAAAGTTGGTCTCTGATGGCGGAGCAAAAAATTCTGCCATGCTGACATCAGCCGCCTTTAGAGCTGCATCCAGAGCAAAGATTGCTTCTATCGGCGGAGCGATCAGGTAGGCCAACGACATCCCTTCTTCAACTCCGGCAATTGTGGAAAGATAGGATCCCGATCGCGAAACACAGTGGGCATAGTAGGCAATGGAATCATCATCATTGGCACTGATAAAGGCTGCATCATTTTCAATAAAACTAACTGCTGCATTAAGACCACTATGAACTTCCGCTGGGGACGGTCCCGAAAGAATCCCGATAAATTCGCCAGCTAACTTGGTATTAGCATTGGCCGCGCCACCGTAGAACGATTTGGCATAGGCCACCTCTACCTGAGCTTTTTTAGTAGCTTCGTCAAGGGCAGTGTAACCGACGTCATCGCAATCAACGGTTAACAAT
>JAOZLQ010000157.1 GCA_029934755.1 Desulfuromusa sp.
CTGATGGAGAATGCGGCACAGTGCTGCGGTAAGGATACTCTTTCCAGCATTGGAACCGGTTCCCTGGAACATGATGGCCGGAGTTCTGTGAGCCTTTTTCTTTGGCGATACTGAGTTGAGACATAAATTAAGTTCGACACAGAGCCGCTGCTGCTCCTCGGTAGTTCGTACCGCAACGCGGAAATAGTGTTTGTCGAGCCCCTGGAAATTGTCACAGTTACGAATCATAATCCCTTTTTCCAGCAACTGCTGTGTCAGCATCGTCGCATCAATCGTAGGGTGGTCGATCCGTATCAGGAGAAAGTTGGTATCGCTGGAGAATGGATGGAGCCCAGATATCGCTTTGAGTTGGGCAAACAGGTCGAGCCGTTGCTGCCGCACATAATCGCGTGTCTGCTCAAGAAACTTACTGTCCTGTAAGGCGCGGATACCTACCGCTTGCGCAATCGTATTCACCGACCAATCGGGACGCAAATGGCGCATGCTTGCAATTACTTTTGGGTCTGCCAGGGCATAGCCCAAACGCAGGCCGGGAATCGCCCATGATTTTGTCATCGATTGGATAATGATCAGGTTGGTAGGTCGCTGCCAGCGGAGTGAGTTTTCCGGATCGGCAAAGTCGATAAAAGATTCATCAACAATGAAATGATTCTGCGGATGTTGAAGAATCAATTTTTGTAACGCTTGAGTGTCACACAACTTTCCCGTGGGGTTATTGGGATGACCAATAATCACCAGATGATCATCGGTTAGCATGGATGAAAGCTGATCGGTGTTGAGTCGAAACTCGTTTTTAGCCAGCAAAGGCAAGGTGTCAACCTGTAGCCCCGCAACCTCCACCATGGAAACATAGTCCCCGTAACTTGGAACCGGCACCAGTAAACGCTTGTGCCTAAGCACCTGTGGTAGCAGATAGAGCAGTTCACTTGCCCCATTGCCAACGATCACCTGATCTGGTTCAATCCGATGATGTTCCGCTAGTGCAGCGACCAGCTCTCCGGCTTCTGGATCAGGATAGTGCGCCAGAGTAGTGACCTGAGCACTAATAAGTGGACGCAACCATGGTGGAAAACCAAGAGGATTGATGCTGGCAGAAAAATCGAACAGTTCCCCTTGCGGTAAACCACTTATTTCACTGGCTCGACGTAGATTGCCACCATGTTTCTGCCCCGAATTCATTACATAATTCCCTGGTGAGCAAGAATAACAACACCGAGTGCCGGTAATAATTCGACCAGTTCACAGGTCGCTCCCAGGGTGTCACCGGTAAAACCACCAATTTTACGCTGGCTGTAGAAGCTCAGGAGCCAGCCGCTAAAACAGACACCCACGGTGACAAGCAATCCTGAGTTCCAGCCCAAGAGAACAAGGGAGGTGATTAGTAATATCATCAGAGCGATGGTCAAACGCATCCAACCGAATTGACTGTTGGTAAAAGCTGCTGTCCCGTTCGATCGTGCGTAAGGGAGCCAACTGCTGATAACTGGCAATACACACCGACCGGCAAGCGGCATTAGCAGGATAACCTGCCAGCGCCAGACCAGCGGTAACGCGATGAGCAGCATCAATTTGAGCAGCAGAACAAGGACGATCGCTGTGACCCCCATGGGGCCAGCGCTGCTGTCCTTCATGATTTCCAGCATTCGTTCCCGCCCACGACTGCTGAAAAAAGCATCGGCGCTGTCAGCTAATCCATCCAGGTGCAACGCACCAGAAATCGCGATCATTGCCAGTATCAGTAGCACACTGGCAACTGGCATCGGTAACAACCAGCAGAGGAAAAGATCCACAATGACCATCAGAATACCGATTAATAACCCCACTAGGGGATACCAATCGGGACTTTTATGGAAGCTGGTTTCATCACCGCACCATGATTCTGGAATCGGTAAGATGGTGAGGAATCTCAAAGCTGAAAAGAATGGTTTTAGGTTCATTTTGATACTCTGCCGGTTAATTAATTATGTATGTTTCAAAGCAAGTCATTTCATGATCACCCCCATCCCAACCTTCCCCCATCAAGGTGGAAGGAGCTAGATTCCCTCCCCCCGACTGTGGGGGAGGGCTAGGGTGGGGGGAAGGTTCTGCTTGCTTGCAATGCTTGCTATTTCGCTTCAGATACAGCGGCTTCACTGAATGTCGCCATTTCAGTTAAAATACCGACAGCACCTTCAACCAGATTCATGGCGACGGCCGCTCCCGTTCCTTCACCGAGACGGAATTGTAGGTCAAGAAGGGGTTCTTTCCCCAAATCAGCCAGTGCGGCGATTTGTCCCTTCTCGACACTGCGGTGTGCCGCAATCATATATTCCTTGCTTTTTGGCGCTAATCGGGCTGCAAGCAATGCCCCCGCTGTTGAAATGAAGCCATCAATAATAATTGGCTTTTTCAAGGCAGCAGACCCCAGAATCAGACCCGCGATGCCGGCAATTTCAAAACCGCCCACTTTGCTCAGGACATCAATTGGATCAGCTGGATCGGGGTTGTTGAGAATCAGCGCCTTTTCGAGAACATCAATTTTGTGTTTCAGTTGTGCGTCATCCAACCCGGTTCCGCGCCCGACAACTTCAGCTATCGGTATCTGACAAAGGGTTGCAACAATGGCACTGCTCGGAGAGGTGTTGCCGATTCCCATGTCACCAGTGCCAAACAGATTGGTGGAATCAGCAAGTTCCTGTGCGATGCTGATCCCAGTTTCCAATGCACGTACTGCGATTTCCCTGCTCATGGCTGGCCCCTCAGCAAAATTATCTGTTCCTGCCGCAATTTTCCGATCAATGATATCCCCGCCAGCAGCAAGAGTAGAAAGATCACCGGCAACCCCCATATCGACAACTTTTACTTCGGCACCAGCTTGTTTAGCGAGGACGTTGATTCCGGCGACGCCATTGGTAAAGCCACGTACCATCTCTACGGTGACCTCTTGAGGGAAAAGACTGACTCCCGAATCGGTAATGCCGTGATCCCCAGCCATAACAACAATGGTTTTGCGTTCAATGCAGGGGTGTGCCGAACCACATATTCCGGCAATATCGAGTGCCAGATCCATCATTCGACCTAGTGCCCAGTGTGGCATAATTAATTGATCCAGACGTTCTTTTGCCTGGGTACGAACGGTTTGATTTTGTCCTGTAATTGAATTGATGGTTTTGTTCAGTAAATCCATGTGGGTTGTTACTCCTGTTTTAAAATAAGGGGGATACCGGAGACCATAAAAATAGCCTTGTCGGCAAGCTTTGCGATGGTCTGGTTGCAACGACCGAGACAGTCTCGGTAAAGTCTGGATATCGAATCGGCAGGCACCAGCCCCATTCCCAGTTCATTGGTTACAAAAATAATGGTCTGATTTGTCTTTCGACACACATTAACTAACTCTGTACATTGTTCGGCGATGATCTGTTCGGTCAGAGATTCTTCCCTTTGTTCTGCTTCGTAGAGAAGATTGTTAATCCATAAAGTCAGACAATCGATGAGGAGAACGTCAAAATGACTTGTTTGTTCAATTGCTGCGATCAAGTCGAGTGGCGCTTCGATTGTCTCCCATTCCTGATTGCTTCGCTGCTGTTGGTGGTGCGCAATCCGCTGTTCCATCTCTTCATCAATCAACGGACAGGTTGCTAGATAGGCGCGTTTTCCGGGAAGGCTTTCTGCAAGCTTCTGGGCGTAGTTGCTTTTGCCGCTACGACATCCGCCACTAATATAGGTCAAATGAGCCATGTTTTTTTCTCCAAAAAAAATCCCGAAGTCTGTTAATCAGGCTCCGGGATAGCGTTTTTTATCCGTTGGATTTATCTGCCAGGATCCTCACTCCACGAAGCTTGGGCAGTCATGTTCAGGAAAAGAAAGTATCTGGCTTCCGGTTAGATCGATTTCTCCGGTTACAGTGGCGGGTCCGCGACGGATTTGCACCGTCTTCCTTTTTCTTCATGTTTGTATCAGGTTGATTAGAATGTAAAAAGCCCTCTTCTGCAAGAAAAAATTTGGATCAAAATATCTTTTACCTGACAGATATTTCTTCAACGCTTGAAATTGTGCTACTTTGTTTTTTCAAAACCACCAGATAAGGCAGAAAATAGAAAGGGACAGGGGATGATTTTTGAGAAAATAGGGCTGCAGGTGCCGAAAATTCTGTTACCGAAAAAAGGGACAGATATGCATAAGTGGGCGACGATTGCCTGTGATCAATACACCTCTGATCGAGACTATTGGCAGCGGTTGGAGCAGCAGACGGCAGAATATATTTCGACGCTAAACCTGGTTTTTCCCGAAGTTTATCTGGATGATCGCGATACTGAGGCACGGATTACCGCTATTAATCGTGCGATGGAGACCTATCTCGCTGACGGTAGTTTGGAAGAGCATCCACCCGGATTTATTCTGGTTGACCGTAAAACTGCAGCGGTCGAGTCGCGCAAAGGGCTAATTGTAGCACTCGATCTGGAGCAGTATGATTATACCAAAGGGGCGCAAAGTCTAATTCGGTCAACTGAGGGAACTATTCTTGATCGACTGCCGCCGCGCATCAAGGTTCGTCAGAATGCACCGATTGAGTTGCCCCATATCATGGTGTTGATTGATGATCCTCAGCGAACGGTTATTGAGCCTTTATTCAACGAAAAGCTGGAAACAGTTTACGATTTTGACTTGCTGGAAAATGGTGGACATCTCAAGGGATATCGCGTCGATCAACCCGAACTGATTACTCAAATTGCAACTGCACTGGAAAAGCTGGCTGACCCTGCTGCCTATCGTGCCAAATACGCTGTTGCTGGTGAGGTGATGCTCTATGCAATGGGGGATGGTAATCACTCTTTTGCCACTGCGAAAGCAATCTGGGAAAAACTGAAGGAGGAGGCTGACGATTCAGCAGCGGTGATGAATCACCCGGCTCGTTTTGCTCTGGTTGAGCTGGTCAATGTCCACGATTCCGGACTTGAGTTTGAGGCGATTCACCGGGTGCTGTTCAATGTTGACTGTAACCACCTCAAGCAGCAGATGGAGAACTTTTTTGCCGAGCATGGTACACCAATGTCTCTGATCCCTTGTTCTGATTTAGCCGCAGCTGAAGCTGTTGCAGCAAAAACACTAGAGGGACACGCTTTTCCGGTGGTTTTTGCTGGTCAGTTTGGTGTTTGTGCTGTTTCTCGCCCGGAGTTTAATCTGGCGGTGGCAACGTTGCAGGCTTTTTTAGACCAATACCTTGCTGAAAATTCTGCTGTCCGGGTTGATTATATTCATGGGAGTCAGATCGTGACAGAACTAGGGAGTCAGTTAGGAAGTGCAGGTTTTTATTTGCCAGCTATCTCCAAGCATGATCTGTTTAAAACAATTGTGCTGGATGGGGCGTTGCCGCGTAAAACTTTTTCGCTGGGGGAGGCGGATG
>JAOZLQ010000158.1:0-2225 GCA_029934755.1 Desulfuromusa sp.
GCATCTGCTGACTCACCGGTTCCACCATCAGAGATATCATAATCTTCATCGTGAATATACTCAAAAGCAATACCCAGTCCATCAGTAATATCGTAACCAAATGCTGCACCAATTCGTGTTTCTGGAAGACCTAATATAGCCGCCTCATCGGAACCTTGATATGTAGCAGCAACCGAAGCACCATGTCCGGAAATTTCAAAACCGTAGCCAAATTCCAGGTTCCAGGTTGCCGGTTCAGAATCTTCTGCTGCCAGATAATCATTATCCAACGCAGTGAGATATTCACCGATCAGAGTAAAATCAGCAATATTAGCAATGGCACTAACAGTTGCTCCGGCAGTATAATCATCCAGAAGCGCAATGTCAGCGTCATCAAGAGCACCGGAAAATCCACCCGATGAGGTCAAATTGCTAATCCAGCCAATCGAAACATCAACATTCATAGCGTCAGCTTCAAAAACATACCCAGCGTTCACACCAAAAGCATCGATCATGTCATCATCTGCGTCATCGTTGATAGCACTGTTAAAAGTGTATGCGGCACCATAAAATCCACCGGCAGCATAATTGACAATAGCAGCACCTTCCCGTGTCTCACCCAATTCAAGAGTCAACGGATCACTGATCATGCCGGTCTCGTAAACACCAAACGGAACGTAGAGCTTACCAACCGTCACTGCAACACCATACTCATCGACATTACCAAGAGTGACCCCGCCTTCATCAAGAAAAACACCCTCGCCACCGTCCTCTTCCCATTTCATCAAAGCAAATCCCGAGAAGAAATCTGTCAACGCAACATCGATTCCTAGTTCAAGCGTAGTTAAATCGATATCACTCTCTTTGACATCATCATAATCGGAACTGTAGCTTGCCTCTGCCTCAATAGCACCGGTTAACTGCACCTGCTGAACAACGCCTTGGCTCAAAGCATCTTCTAGTGCTGTAACTCGGCTAGCCAATGTACCATCGGCAGCGAACACAACAACTGGTGACAACATCAAGCCGAAGGCAAGCAAACCAATAATTAACTTCATACTTCTACTCCATTTTCCAAAATGTTAAATTTTTATGGAAAGCCATATTGCTACCCATAAAGATGAAAATCACACCAACATAGATAAAGTCCCCTGTAAGTGACCTGTCCACAGGAATATAGCAGACCTGAAATTTGTTTTACGTTAAGTTTTGTGAAGATTTGTTGTAATTCCAAGATGTCCCAGAAATAAATACCCACGACCAACTGAATTCAGTCTTTCTATTTGCCTATAAAACAGCTAGAATGCGTGCCTGATTTCAATATCAGCCAGAAGAACATTTCGAAATATAATATCCCCATGGGTTTTCCAACCGAAGTTTTAGACATACAAGGCAGGCCAAAATATGAAACTGATTGTTAAATTAAGTTTGCTACTTTTATTCTGTTTTCCCTTCAATTCACTAGCGGAAATCCCGGATCAACTAAAAAGCGACTTCGAGTCAATAAGCGGAATGATCATCATGCCCATCGGTGATGAGTTTCTTGTCGATCTGGATGCGTCTGTCAATCTTCATGAGGGAGATATTTTAACTCTCATCATGGCTGGCGAAAAGATTATCCACCCTGACACCAAAGAGATCCTTGGAACGCTGGATCTGGCAAAGGGCTACCTGCAAGTCACCCAAGTTAAATCAGGATATTCTTACGCAAAACTTTTATCAGAAGGAATGACTCCCCAAAAAGGAGATCGGGTCAAACGATTTGAGCAAACGCCAACCCGATTTGAATCCTCCCAACCAGAAGGAAATCTGGCTGAAGAGCTGGAAACCGCCTTGCCACATTTGAACTGGCTCAGCGATACAGACAAAATAAACCCGGAGCTATTTTTTTTTCTTGCCGATAACAACCTCAAAGTTAGCAATGGTGCGGGGATAGAGTTAAAATCATATCCATATCGTGACGGTCAGCTTTCTGCCCCAATGACAGGAAGCCGACAGGCCGATATCTATCAACCAGGTGGAGCCCCACAAAAAGACAAAAGCATGATAAACCAGGCTATTGACAGCTTGACCGGAGCAATCGGTTGGACCGGAAAAGATAAACGCCTGGAAAATCCAGGGATAACCCAGAGCCAACAACTCAATGATGGAATCTGGGTAGGGCCAAACCTGGATGGTAATCCGGTTGGGTTAACTGTCGCTGACTTCGATGGTGACGGTTTGTTGGAAACTGCCGTTGCCATGGA
>JAOZLQ010000158.1:2325-5361 GCA_029934755.1 Desulfuromusa sp.
CTGCTAACTCTCCCCACTGGAGAGATTCTCGCCGCTCAAAATGATGGCCTTCGTACTCTTACACGTTACCGCAACTTCAACAAAAGTCGTGTTATTGCCCTTAAATGGGATGGCTTTGCCCTACAGGAAAGCTGGAAGACCTCAGATCAAGGGGGATACCTTGCCGATTTCACTCTGGCTGATGCCGATAACGATGGTCAGGATGAACTGGTGATGGTGGTTAAGTTTCAGCAGAAGAACCTGCTGCAAAAGGGACGTTCGGCTGTGGTGATTTACGAATTGAATCAATGATCATTATATAGCCATAAATCCCCTCTCCCTGAGGGAGAGGGCTAGGGTGAGGGGGAGTATTGAAATATCGCCAGTATTGTTTGGTATTTTAGATAATTTCTCAAAGTACCCCCTCATCCGACCTTCGGTCACCTTCTCCCTCATGGAGAAGGGCTGAGTTATATGAGTAGTACTAATCAGATTTTGTTTTAATTTCTCTGGAAAACCGCCTACATTTATTATGAACATCATCTCTCTCAATCAAGTTAGCCACGCCTTTGGCGGCCCCAAACTTCTAGACAAAGCCAGTCTACAAATCGAATCAGGGGACCGAATCTGTCTGTTGGGACGCAATGGAGCAGGGAAATCAACCCTACTCCACCTGATTAACGGCAATATTATTCCCGATTCTGGGGACATCATTAGAAATCAGGGGATAAAAACCGCTTATGTCCCACAAGAGTTCCCGACTCACTGGAATGGCTCGATCTTAAACTACCTGCAAAGCATTCTGACAAAACAAGGAACCGAAACACAAGCTGTGAACGTCATCATTGAGCAAACCCTCAGCCAACTTGATCTCTCTCCCGAAAATCTGCTTGAAACCCTTTCTGGCGGATTAAAAAGACGCGTTCTGCTTGCTGCGGCACTGATCCAGGAACCGGATCTTATCTTACTCGACGAGCCGACAAACCACCTTGATATCTCCGCTATCTGCTGGTTGGAAACGTTTTTATTACGACTGCGTAAGACCCTCGTCTTTATCAGTCATGACCGTACTTTTACCCACAACCTTGCTAACCGGATCGTTGAACTTGATCGGGGACAATTGCACGATTACCGCTGTAACTACACTACCTATCTGGAACGACGGCAGGACGTTCTGAACGGTGAGGAAAAAGCATGGCAACGACTTGACCAAAAACTTGCCGAAGAAGAAATCTGGATTCGCAAAGGGATCAAGGCTCGTCGTACCCGCAATATGGGACGGGTAAGAGAGCTGCAAAAACTCCGTGAAGAGCGCCGCCAACGCCGAGATCGAACCGGTCAGGTACGCCTCCAATTGGAGACAGGTCAACGTAGCGGTCAGATGGTCATGGAGGCGAAAGGCCTCGGTTTCAGCTATGATGATAATCGGGTTATTGACTCACTTGATTTGCGTATTATGCGCGGTGATCGTATCGGACTGATTGGGCCAAACGGCAGTGGTAAAACCACCCTGCTGAAAGTTTTTACCGATGAACTTCAACCAACTGCAGGAAAATTGCGACATGGCACAAATTTGCAGATTGCCTATTTTGACCAGCTTCGTGAACAGCTAGATGAAGATAGAAGCGTCAAACAAAATATTGCTGACGATCATGATCAAGTCATTATAAACGGAAATTCACGCCATATTTATGGTTATCTACAAGATTTTCTCTTTACTCCTGAACGCGCTCGCACCCCGGTTAGAGTGTTATCTGGAGGTGAAAAAAATCGTCTCCTGCTCGCCAAATTGTTCACTCATTCAGCCAACCTGTTGATTCTGGATGAACCCACTAATGACCTCGACATGGAGACATTGGATCTACTGGAAGAACTGCTGCTTGACTATCAGGGAACCGTTCTGTTAGTCAGCCACGATCGTAGTTTTCTGAATAATGTTGTCACGAGTTCGCTGATATTCAATGGTAAAGGCAAAGTTGAAGAGATTATCGGTGGGTATGATGATTGGCTAGCAACTCAGGCAACGCAGGAAACACCTGAGAAAAAAGAGAAAACAAAACCAGCACAACGCAAGGAGCGTCCACGCAAACTAAGCTTTAAAGAAAAAAAAGAGTTGAATGAGCTGCCGGAACAAATTGATATTTTGGAAGTAGAACAAGCCGAGTTACACGAAAAAATGGCGAATCCAGGTAGCTACAAAGATGGAGGTGCTCCCCTAATGACAGGCTTGAAACAGCGCTTGGAAATTGTAGAAAATGAACTGGAAAAAGCCTATCAGAGGTGGGAAGAACTGGATCAAATTCCTGAATAAATCTTATGACCAAAATCCTGCCACCAAGAACACCAAGAACACCAAGAACACCAAGAAAACCTTTAAATCTTTTTTTAGTATAAACTTGAATCAAGATCTTGACGTTTTTGGTGTTTTAGTTTTGCCTTAACAAAAAAGCTCGTTTTTGAATTTGACTTCCTTGGTGTTCTTGGCGTCTTGGTGGCTATCTTATGTTTTAAGAGTTTTGTCCGGATGCAAATCAGCCCCACAAAACTTACAATGTTTTGCATTTAAATCATGTCCCTCGGCACCACATTCAGGGCAGGCCTGAGTGGAAATATTTTGTTTAAAAGTTAACTCTGCTGTCACAATCCCAGTCGGAATGGCAATAATCCCATAGCCAAGGATCATGATCATTGAAGCAATTGCCTGTCCCAAGCTGGTTTGAGGCGAAATATCTCCATAACCAACGGTTGTCATAGTGACAATTGCCCAGTAGAGGGAACGAGGGATACTGGTGAAGCCATTTTCTGCCCCCTCAACGATATACATCACCGAGCCAAAGATGATCATCAGCAGAAAAACTGTGAGCAAAAAAACCGCTATCTTGCGGCGGCTAGCCCAGAGGGCACGCTGTAAATAATTTGATTCACCAACATATTGAACCAGTTTCAACACCCGGAACACCCGTAGCAACCGCAGAATACGGATCACCAGCAGATATTTACCACCCGGCAACAATAAGCTGAGGTAAGATGGGAGAATTGACAGGAGATCGACAACGC
>JAOZLQ010000159.1 GCA_029934755.1 Desulfuromusa sp.
GGTAATGGAACGTTCGGCACCAAACAGCACGAAGACTACGTCGCAGATTTGCTTGACGCGCAAACCGGGGAGATTATTCCCGGCAAGCACAGCATTCAAATCCAGGCCATTCCAAAGCTGAACTTTGACTGGTCGCAGATTGTCACACGTGAAGGAATCCAGCTGGCAACGGTAGGCAGTCACTGGCCTCTCAGTCGTGCTTTCAATAAGAAAGAACTCGATACATTCTTACGTACGAACACTTGCATGGGCTGTCACCGAAACATGAGTGAAGTTGAACTCTGGGAGAAAGTCAGCAAAGAGGGGATGCTTAACCCGCAAGAGCATCAGGATTTGATGAACGAGATGCTAAAAAATATGGCGAAAAATGCACCTGTAACCAAGAAATAAGTAATTTATGACCTGAGAAAGTTCTCTCTTTCTATGTCCCCCGGCAGCTATGTCTGCCGGGGATTTTTTATTCTTATATAATCGTGAAAGTAGCTGATTTTGAATTTACTCCTATTAAAAGTTATCGCAGCTATTGAAATATTTGGTGGTGTGTGGGGTTTCGTCATCATGCTCTACCGATTGACTAATATTTTGGATAGCCTGAAGTTCATCATATTTCTGCTAGTTTATCTGATTCCATTTGCTCTTAGTGTCTTAGCCGGTATTTTATTGTGGAAGAAAAAAGTAGCAGGATTAAACCTGTCTCTGGTCGTGCAACTATTGCAAATCCCCTATTTTGCCCTAAGTGGACTTTACTATTCGTTCATATCCGGAGTATTACTTGGTATCAGAATTAATTTACTGGAAGGAATAAAAAACTATAATTTCAATTTCATGTTGGGAGGATACTGCCAAATACAAACCGGTCTGCCATTAGACATTGCAGCATTTGGTATCAATATTTTTGCTGTTGTGATTTTTATTTTTTTACTTGTAAAAAAAATGAAGGATTACAGGTAGTCCAATAACTCCAGATGATTCGATAGCGAAATTGTTCCTGAGACACTTCCTCCATAACCAGCAAATTGAACATTGGCTTCTGCAGCAGCTAATTTATCGAGTTCAGAATCGCCAATAAAAAGACATCTATCCGGTCTCACTTCAAGCTTTTCTGCCGCCAGAAACAGCATATCTGGAGCCGGTTTTGGGCGTTCAACATCGTGACTGCTCACAACAACAGAAAAATATTTGAGTAAATTAAAATGATCTAGAATTGATATAATGCTTTTGCCACGATTGGTCGCAATTGCCATTGGGAGATGACCGGAGAGACTCTCCAAAAGATCCAGAAGATTTAACTCTGGCTTCATATGAGGGATAAATTCACGGTAGTCCAATGTTGCCGAAAAATTAAGGGCTGACTGCAAGTCTTCCGCACGCAGAAGGTTTGCCAAAACCTCTGGAGAACTAGCAGTATGACATAGATGAGACAGTTCTTTTTGCTCTACTGAGACCAGAGGATAGGCAAATTCAGCAAGAATTCGATTGTAATAAGCCAAATTTGCCTGTTGGCTTTCAAACATCACTCCATCACAATCAAAAATTACTGCATCGATCTGACTCATGGCTTATTCCTCTTCAGCACATAGACCAAACCACCCAGACCAACTAAGATCATCGGCAATGACAATAACTGTCCCATCGTAGCCCCTCCCCAGAGAAAACCAAGATGATCATCCGGCTGGCGCATAAATTCGACCAGAAAACGGAAGACTCCATAGAACAGAACAAAACTGAAGGCGGGAATACCGCGTCGCACCCGCAGGCGATGCAAAAAATAAATCAGAATAAAAAGAATCAGCCCCTCAAGACCGGCTTCGTAGAGTTGGCTCGGATGGCGTGGTAATGAACCACCATTAGGGAAAATGACTCCCCAAGGATGTTCGGTCACTCGACCCCAGAGTTCCGAATTAATAAAATTCCCGATCCGACCGAACCCCAAACCAATTGGCACAGCAGAGACAGCCAAATCAGCAATCAGCAGAAGGGCCAGATTGTGCCTCCAACAAAAAATCAATAAAACAATCAGAACTCCAAGCAGCCCCCCATGAAAACTCATTCCTCCCTGCCAGACGTAAAATATCTCGAGAGGATGGCTTAAATAATAAATAGAGTTATAAAACAGGATATAACCAAGACGGCCACCAATCACAACACCGAGGACTGCATAGAATAGCAGATCAGAGATAACCTCTTTTTTAACTGACATTTCACGCAATTTGGCAACATGACACATCATAAAATAACCACCAACAAAACCCAGCAAATACATCATCCCATACCAACGAATCGCGAGTGGACCAATACTGAATATAATAGGATCAATTTGTGGAAAATTCATAAATCTCTCATTTTAAGCATATTGATACTACCTTGCATGTCTTCAGGCATGGGAACAGAAAAAACCATATCATGATTCAGCACTGGATGGCGAAAAGCGAGGTTTGATGCATGCAACAGTGGTCTTAATATTTTGATCCCAGAAATTTGATCCTCGCCACCATAGCGCTGATCACCAACCAAGGGACAACCCTGTTCGGCCATATGCGCTCGAATTTGATGAGAACGACCGGTTAATATTTCAACATCCAACAATGAATAATTTGCAAATTTTTCAACCAGATGAAACCGAGTAATTGCTTCTTTACCACCCTTTTCAACAGATTTGACCCGATTTTCTCTTCTGGATCGAGCGAGAAATGATCTAATTTCTCCCTGACTTGATCCTGGGGCACCATGAACCAGAGCAAGATAATCTTTCTTGACTTCATGTTCCAGAAAAATCCGCGTCATTTCCTTATGTGCTCGAGGATGAATAGAAAAAACGATAATCCCTGAAGTCCCCCTGTCCAAACGCTGAATCATTCCAATTTCAGCTTTTTTCTGCGGACGAAAGGGGTCTTTCAAATGCCATTGCAACGATTCAAATAACGTCCCTTTGAACCGAGCATGAGTTGGTTGTGTATCAATGAGTGCATGTTTATTTAAAACAATGATAAATTGATCTTGAAACAAAATATCTTGTTCTTTAATTCGATATGGTTCTAAAGGTAATTGATCTATATAAACTTCTACCGATTCCCCTAATAAAACCGCAGTCGAACAACTTCTAACCCTGCGGCCATTAACGTGAACTCCACCAAGATCAATAATTTTTTTTGCCTGGGTCCGGGATAATCCGGCAGAAGAATTAGCCAGATATTGATCAAGTCTCAGACCAATAAGTTCGGGGGTCACCTGCAGGCGATGGATTATCCACTTCATAAGTTAGAATGTCCGTTTATTACAATATGACATTTATTAAATCTAATTTCTCTCTTGACATTAATCCAGAAGTTGCTATCATTAAATCACAAGATAGATCTTTGAATTTCTGGGGTGCACGGAATGGTTCTGATTCCTTGACCAACGTTTTTGCTGGCCTGTCATTACGTGGAAATGTTGTGTGCAAGCCTGCCAATGAGTAGGACGTCTAATACTTTTCCCGTAGACAAAAATTTTTATTCAGGTCATTTGTAACGAATCATACCGGCATCCCGGAGACCATTCCATAATAAAAAGGCTCTGAAATAATTTCAGAGCCTTTTTATTGCTTACCATTTTATAAATTACCGCTACTCATCGACGCGATCTCGTAATTCCTTACCTGTTTTAAAAAATGGTGTTTTTCTGCATGGAATTTTAACTAACTCACCACTTTTCGGATTACGCGCTTCACGAGCATCACGTTCACGAACTGAAAAAGAACCAAACCCTCGGATTTCAACCCGATCCCCTTGTGCAAGAGCTTTTCCGATCCCACCAAAAATCAGGTTAATAACAGTTTCCGCGTCTTTTTTATTAAGGATTTCATGTCCATCTGAAAGTTGCTCTATCAATTCACTTTTTGTCATCTTAACCTTCCATACCTTCCATATATTTTAATATTCATAATCAATAGTTATTCCAAAGATACTGTGGCCCTATTGTTCTTTGTCCACTGAGATCGACACCAAGGTATCGACTCACAGCACTTTGCAAATATCGATCAATCAAATTGATTTTTTCAGGCTCCGGATAAATCAAATCTGGATCATCACCAATCCCTGCAACTTCAGCAGCATACGAGATTGCATCATTCAATGTTCCAAGTTCATCAATCAGACCAGCATCTTTTGCCTGCCGACCGGTAAAAATACGGCCATCGACAAAAGGTTTTAAACTTTCCACCGACCTATTACGTCCAGCGCTAATAGCTTCGACAAACTGCAAATGAACATCGTCTATCATCTCTTGTAACAATGCACGGTCGGCCGCTGAGAATTCCCGTGTTGATGAGCCAATATCCTTAAATCGCCCACTTTTCACAACCTCAGTCTGTATTCCAACTTTACCCATCAATTCCTGATAGTTAGGAAAAGACATAATCACACCAATACTTCCAGTGATAGTTCCAGGATTTGCAAATATTCGTTCCCCGGCAACCGCAAGGTAATAACCACCAGAAGCAGCAACCGAACCCATTGAGACCACCAACGGTTTCTCTTTGGCCAGCTGCTTTAATTCAGCATAAATTTCCTGCGATGGGCCAACACCTCCCCCAGGAGAATCAATTCTGATAACAACCGCTTTGATATTGTTACGATCACGGAATTCTTCAATTTGTTCAATCATCCGGCGCGCATCGACAATGGCACCTTCAACCTCAAGAATACCAATTTTATCACCGACAGAGACAACAACTGTACCATTACGGAATAGTCCTGCAGTAAAAATTGCCAGAAGAAAAAATAGGAAAATTCCACCGACGGTCATAGATGCGATTAAAAAAGGGCGTTTTTTCATTTCAACCAATAAAAAAGGGGCTCCCAATATTTCTGGAGCCCCTATTCAGGTTTATTGATAACTCAATCTTCGGACTTACGATCCATAGCACCTTGTAGCAGATCACCTAAATTTGATGTCGCCGTTTTCTGTGCACCCATGAATTCGTTTACTTCTGCTTTCTCTTTCTGCACATCAATATTCTTGATTGACAGGGCAATTTTACGGTCAACTGTATCAACCTGGAGAACTGCTGCCTCAAGTTCAGAACCAACTTCAGCAAAATCTTTTGCGCTATCGATCTTGTCTTTGCTTAATTCAGAAACATGAATCAGTCCCTCAATACCCTCTTCAAGTTCAATGAAAACACCGAAATCAGTAACTGAAGTGACTTTACCTTTCACAATGGTTCCACGAGCATAACGAGTGGGGACAGTCTCCCACGGGTCAATGTTCAATTGCTTCAACCCAAGGGAAAAACGCTCATTTTCACGGTCAATATT
>JAOZLQ010000160.1:0-3589 GCA_029934755.1 Desulfuromusa sp.
TGTAGACAAATTCTTTACCGGCTGGTCCCATAACTGCGAGGCGGGTGGTTGGTAAGGCTAAAACCAGATCGGCACCGGTCGGGTAGTTATTATAGGAAGCATAAGCTCCGCCATATGCGTTGCGCAGGATCAGCAGGATCCGTGGGGTGCGGACATCAACGATGGAATCGAGCATGGTACGACCAGCTTGGACGATCCCGCGTGCTTCCTGCTCACGACCCGGCAGAAATCCAGTGGTGTCTTCCATGAAGATCAATGGAATGTTGTAGATGTTGCAGAAGCGAACAAAGCGGGCGATCTTAACTGCAGAATCACAATCGATCTGTCCCGAAGCAACTGCTGAGTTGTTTGCGACAAAACCGACGACATTGCCACCCAGACGACCAAAAGCGGTGATCGCTTCACGGGCGCGGGTCGGTTGTATCTCAAAATAATCACCGTGATCACAGATTTGCTGGATGATGATCGAGACATCAAATGGGGTATTGAAACCTGTTGGTGAATTGAAAGCCTTCTTCAACAGGGTGTTGATTTCCCAGGTTTTCCGATCAAGGGGATCGCTGGTCTCTTGGAACGGTGCCATAGAGTGGTTATTGTCTGGGACGTAGCTAATTAAACGGGCAGCTGTGCGAAGTGCTGCTGTTTCATCAGCAACAGTCAGGTCTGTTACCCCAGTCGCTGCATGAACCTTCGGTCCACCAAGGTCTTCCGGAGTAATATCTTCTCCCAGGACTGACTTGACAACACCAGGCCCGGTTAAACCGAAGAAGGTATCTTCAGGCTGAATAACAAAGCTTCCTTGACGTGGCAGATAAGAGCCACCACCAGCATTGAAGCCGAACATGCACATAACTGTTGGAACGACACCACTAATTTTGCGCAGGGCAGTAAAAGCTTCTGCGTAACCGTCAAGTCCACCAACTCCGGCAGGAACAAAAGCTCCTGCTGAGTCATTCATCCCAATCAGTGGAATCCCTTTTTCTCCAGCCATATACATCAATCGGGCAAGTTTCTGGCCGTTAGTGGCATCAATAGAACCAGCACGAACAGTAAAATCATGTCCATAAAGGGCAACATCACGGCCACCAATATTCAGAATTCCAGTCACCAATGAAGCACCATCCAGATTTTTCCCCCAGTTTTGGAAGAGAATATTTGGATCGCTGTCAGTCAGAACTTTGATTCGTTCCCAGACTGTCATCCGTTTTTTGAAGTGTTGTTTCTCAATTTGACCAACCGGAACTGATTTGATTGGTCGTTGGGTCAGGTCGTAACCTTCTTTCATGACCTCTTCATAGGCACCAGTTTGGCCCGCAACTTCACCCGGAATAGTGAATTCAACTTCTTCCGTTGTTGCGAGTGGATTTTGCAATGAGGGCTTGATTTTGTTTTTTGACATTTTGGGCATCCCTTTACAAAAATAAATAAATTTTGTCCGACTTGGAAGGGTTAGTGGATGATAGTCGAACGAGCATAATATCCCCGTTGAAAATTAAGTGATGTTAAAGATTTTCCGACTTTATAAAATAAACTCAAAACACTGTTATTACAGTCGCAGACAAACAAAAAACCGGGTAAATTGTCAAGGGAAATTTTATTTAGGGTAAAAAAATACAGTTTTAGTTTAATTTTTTTGGATAGTACTAAAATTTCTATTTATGTGAACGATCATGTTTACGGTTTTTCCGTGGTTTCTGATTTGTTTGTTTAGATTGGGGACTACTAAATAACTCTTGAGCGACATCTTTCCGTCGACTCATTTTTAGAGCTTCTATGACATCAGCTTTTGATTCAGCTCGGTGATAAAGAATGAGTGCTTTTTGTAGTCGTCTTTCTTTCGCAGTGCGTGGGATGTGAATAGTCTTTCCACTGAAGGGATCTTTGCCTGTATGATAGATACAAGTAGAAAGACTTCCCGGAGTGGGGGTGAAATCCTGAACTTGTTCCACTTTTAATCGGTGGTGTTTCAGATAAAGGGCGACCTCAATCATATCCTCCAAGGTAGAGCCTGGGTGATTACTGATAAGGTAGGGGACGACAGCTTGGCGCAGTCCGAGCGCGTGGCTGTGTTGTCGGAATTGTTCAAGAAAGCGGGTAAATATTTCTGCACCGGGCTTGCGCATTACGGCAGTCACACGGTCGCTGGTTGATTCAGGGGCAACTTTTAATAACCCGCCAACATGATGCTGAAGCAAATCAGCAAAGTATTGTTGCTGCATGGGGAGCAAGTCATAACGAACCCCCGATGCAATAAAAGTATGTTTGACCTTTTTGTGATGGCGGATTGTTTCAAGGAGTCTGGTTGCTGGCTGATCACTGGTGATGAGATTCTTGCAAATATTAGGGAAGAGGCAGCTGGGTCTTTGACAGATTTTTTCAGCTTCAGGGTTGCCGCAGCCAAGACCGTACATGTTTGCAGTTGGACCGCCGACATCGCTAATGGTGCCACGGAAATTTTTCTGGGAGCTTAGATTGTCGATTTCTCGCAGGATTGATTCTTGGGAGCGAGATTGAATTGTTTTCCCTTGATGATGGGTTATGGCACAAAATGCGCAACCGCCAAAACAACCGCGATGGCTGGTGATTGAATCGCGAATCTGCTCGAATGCGGGGATTGTTTTATTGTAACTCGGATGTGGTTGCCGAGTAAACGGGAGGTCGTAAACTTGATCCAGCTCCGCTTCGCTTAAGGGCAGGGCAGGCGGGTTAATGATTAAGTTGCGAGATCCATGCGGCTGTATGAGCACTTTTGCCGAAAAAGGATTTTCCTGTCCACTTGCCAGTTTAAATGCTTGGTTGTAAGCTTCAGTCGATACAGAAACTTGCTCAAATGAAGGAATCTTTATTGCATCATCAGGACAGCTTTTTGCGGCAAAAGCTGTCCCTTTGATGTTTTTAAGCTTGTCTAGCGGTTCTCCATTGTCTAATCGTCGAGTTATCTCAAGCAGGGCTGTTTCAGCCATACCATAAATTAGCAGATCGGCTTTACTGTCGATCAATATTGATCGGCGTACTTTATCTGCCCAATAATCGTAGTGAGCCAGGCGGCGCAGGCTGGCTTCGATTCCACCGATCACTGTCGGCAGACCTTTAAATGCCCCTTTGATTGCCGCTGTATAAGCAATAACGGCCCGGTTTGGGCGTTTTCCCGCAATACCTCCAGGAGTATAGGCATCGCTGCGTCGGATTTTTTTAGCAGCCGTATAATGATTCACCATAGAATCCATGGCCCCGGCTGAGATTGCCGCAAACAGTCGTGGGCGACCCATTGTACGGAAAACTTCGGGGTCTTTCCAATTGGGTTGTGCCAGAATGCCGACTCGAAAACCATTACTTTCCAGTAATCGAGCCAAAAGTGCTGAACCAAATGCTGGATGGTCAATATAGGCGTCACCACTAATGAATAGAACGTCCAACTCTTCCCAGTGGCGTGCTTTCATCTCTTCCAGGCACGTTGGAAGGAAATTTGTTTGTTTTATGTTTTGTCGTTGCTGCATATCTGATTCTTTTGTAGGGGTTCAATGTAGCGATATCATGACAGTTGTTGATTGTACAGTCCAGATGGGAAAGTATGGTTTTTACGGGAAGG